>NZ_JBIUHC010000102.1:0-38363 GCF_044627735.1 Cupriavidus sp. CuC1
TCGTCATAAGCCTCATCGACATGCCGCCTATAAGGCTTGCTGAGGGAGGCTTAACTTGGGTGGATTGGGCGTACACCCCCCACCTAATAAGCCTCATCGACATGCCGCCTATAAGGCTTGCTGAGGGAGGCTTAACTTGGGTGGATTGGGTAACTGGGACCGACGCTTCAACCTACCATGAGTTCACGGCGCATCCGCGACCGTTCAAAGATGAATTGGGAGGTTCAGATGTCATATTCCACTAAAGTGGCCGTGCTCTATCACAGCGGATACGGACATACCGTGAAAGTCGCCCAGGCGGTGGCCCAGGGCGCAGCCAGCGTAAACGGTGTTGCCGTTGATCTCGTCAAAGCCGAAGAGGCGCACCTCGATTGGAGCCTGCTCGACAACGCAGATGCCATCATCATGGGGGCACCAACCTACATGGGCAGTCTGTCCGCACCCTTTAAAGCCTTTATGGGTGGCGAGGAATGCGCAGTTACACCGACCGGGGCCTCGCGAGGAACGAGCGTGGAAGCTTTGCTGCCCGCGCTCCTTGCGGGACTTGCGATCGCTGAACTCCTTGAATTTGTTGCGATTCAGTACCTTGCCGACAGTCAGCTTGAACCGATTTTGACTGACTGGAGCTTGCCCGAAGGCGGTCTGTATTTCGTCACACCCACTGCCCGCGCACGACCAGCAAAGGTTAGCGCTCTGGCTCTGCATGGCCCTTGTGAGGGCGAAGCCGACATTCGAATGTCTGCGGGAGCAAGGCAGCAAACGTCCCGAACCGTTTAGGGTTGTTTGATGCCTGCCGTCACCCGCAGGAATGTGAGTGTGCCACCGCGCGTTACTGGCAGGCGTCGAACAAGCCTAAACGCACTGAGACGTTGCCGCTGTGCAGCGCGCGGGCAGCGTCCACGCAAGGGGGCCGCGTGATCGGTCGTGCCAACGGGCAGTCATTGGATGCCCGCTTGGACCGGCTCTCGCAGGTGACACTTTTATTTCGCGGTGCGCAAGGTAATACCCGGCGGGGATTACAGGAACTTTGGGATACCGCTTAGGCGCCAGTTGACACAATTACTTTCGCAACGGTGACACTTTTAGTACGGTCTACGAGAGTGGCGTCATTTAGATGTATTGCCCTCCAGGTGCCGACGTGGGGGTGCGAGCAATTCAGTCAAGTGTCCGGCGCAACACGATGGGCTTTCCACCCATGTTCTGTTTGGTCATCCAGGCTGCCAGCGCGGAATCCAGGTAGTCGGCATGACCTGGGAACCAGTCAAAGAGGGCCATCCCGATGTTTCGAACCAGTTCGGCGTCGGCCTTCCCCTGTGCGACGGCTTGTTTAACTCCACCGATCGACTTCAGCACAGCCGCGTGCTCGTCGACGTGGCAGTCCCGTGCGGGGAAACTGGTGGAGCACATCCATTCGTCTTCCTGCCCGAAATGGCTGATCGCGTGCTGTTCGAATTGTTCGATCGCTTCCGCGGCACTCGCATCCGAGCAGGTCACCAGTTTCAGTGCAAGCGCGTAGAATTCCTTATGCACGTCGTCCATGGGAGTGAACCCGAGCAGGCGCGCGTCGGACCAGGCGAGACTGCTGTCGCGAGTCGGCGTCGGCGCATTGGCATCCCGGGTTGATGGGGCGCGGGAGGAAGTCTGGTCGTTCATGTTCAAGGTCTTGTGTTGTGCCTGTGTGCTGCGCTGCGGATGTGATGCTGAACCGCAGCGCTGATGTGGCGGCAGCTTCGCATATCGCAGATGTAAGTCCCATTTTATGGCTGCGCGAAGGCCCTTGGCTCAAATCGACGTCCCTGATGGCCAACCGCCGAGCAAGCGCGTTGCGATCGATGCTGGCTCAGAGGTCCAGTATCAATTCGCCCGATATTGCGCGCGACACGCAGACCATGATATGCGTTGCTTTCTCGTCGTCGCGCAGCACTAGATCTCGATGATCCACTTCTCCCGAGCACAGCCCGGTACGGCAGGAACCGCAGGTACCGCTTTCGCATGAGCTTGCAACGTGCACGTTTGCGGCGCGCAGCACGTCAAGGATCGAGCGATCAACCGGGACGTCCAGCGACGTGCCGGTGCGCCTGAGTTGAACCATGAACGGCGTGTTCACCTGCGCGTTCACGTTGTTTGCGCCGAAGCTCTCAAAGTGAACCGTGCCAGACGGCCAGTGACCCGTCATGTCGCGTACCGTGTCCATCAGCACCTGCGGGCCGCAGCAGTAGATGTGCGCTGCCTTGGGCCGCTCGAACAGAGTCCAGAAGTCGAATGATTTGTCGGGGTCGCCGAAATCGTGGTGAATCTTCACCGTCGAGCGCCACTCGTCGCTGCTGAGTTCGTCCAGGAACGCCGTACCTTCCGGGTCGCGGGCCAGGTAGTACAGCTTGAAATCCCGCAAGCCTTCCGCCTTCAGTCGGCGCGCCATTGAGAGCATCGGCGTGATACCAATGCCACCCGCGACAAGAATGAACGACTTCGCACGCTCGTCGAGCGGGAATTCGTTTCGCGGCTGGGACACGTCAATCAGATCACCTGCGGACATGTTGTCGATCAGGCTCATGGATCCGCCGCGACCGTTGCTGTCGCGCTTGACCGCGATGACGTAGCGACGACTTTCCTGCGAATCGTTGCAGAGGGAATAGCTGCGGCGCATGCCATTGGGCACCACGACGGTCAAATTCGATCCGGCTTCGAACGGCGGAAGAGGCGCGCCCTGCGGATCGGTCAGCTCAAAGCGCCAGATGTCGCGCGCAATCTTTTCCTTCTCCGCAATCTTCAGCCGCAGAAAACCGCTTTTCTGGGTAGTCATGTCTGTCTCCCTCTATTCGAATCATTTCACTTCGGTGGGTGTATCATATGACTAGAGATCTAATTACGCAAGCGACGTAATCGACGGGTGAAATTCTGGGTTAGGTATAAACCCTCACTTGTCAGAGACACCAAGGCCTCGTAGTCTAATAACTAGACATCTAATTAAATGGTTGGCAACGAGAGGTCACCACCGTCTAGTGCGGAGGTCCGACCGATCGAGTCGACAAAACGCCCTCAAGAGACAACGAAATGAAAGATTCCACGTTGAGCTACGCGGATGCGCCCCCGCATCTGAGCACCGATTCCGTAGCCGTCGAGGCGACCTATCGCCTGATCACACTCAGGCTGATGAGCTTCTTGTTCCTCTGCTGGGTATTGAACTATCTCGATCGCGTCAATATCAGCTTTGCGCAGTTGCAGTTGAAGCAGGACCTGGGACTCAGCGATGCCGCATACGGGCTCGGTGTGAGCCTGTTCTTCATCGGCTACATCCTGCTCGAAGTGCCGAGCACGTTGCTGCTCAGGCGCATCGGCGCACGCAAGACGGTGACGCGGATCATGCTGTTGTGGGGCGTCATTTCCACCGCCATGGCTTTCATGAACGCGCCCTGGCAGTTCTACCTCGGCCGGACGCTGCTCGGTGCGGCGGAGGCGGGCTTCTGGCCGGGGATCATTCTCTATCTCTCGTTCTGGTATCCCGCGAAGCGTCGCGCCCGTATCACGTCGCGATTCCTGCTGGCGATTGCTGTGGCCGGCATCATCGGCGGCCCGCTTTCGGGCCTGATTCTCCAGAATTTCACGGATGTCTGGGGCTTCCGCAACTGGCAGTGGCTGCTGTTCCTTGAGGGCCTGCCGGCTGTGCTTGCAGGTGTGTTTGCCTGGTTCTACCTGGTCGACAAACCGCAGGATGCGGCGTGGCTGACTGCCGCGCAAAAGCACATCGTCGTGGCCGCCCTGGAGGAAGAACACCGCGAGAAACCGGACAGCGCGCCGAGCCGCCTGATGGTTGCTCTGCGCGACCCGCGCGTCTATGTGATTGCAGCAGGCTGGGCCACGGTACCCATTTGCGGCACGATCCTCAACTATTGGACGCCAACCATCATCAAGCAGACGGGCATCTCCAACATGCTGGAGATCGGCTTCCTGTCGGCGTTGCCGTACATCGTTGGCGCCGTTGCCATGCTGCTGATTGCACGCAGCTCCGATATGCGGCTTGAGCGTCGCTGGCACTTCTTTCTGTCTACGACGGCGGGTGCCGCGGGAGCAACGCTCTTGACGATGCTGACCCACAACCCGGCCGCTGCGATCGTGTGCCTGAGCCTCGTTTCGGTGAGCTATTTCGCCGCCGCGGCCATCATCTGGACCATTCCGCCGAACTACCTCAAGGGCGAGGCGGCCGCGGGTGGGATCGGCGTCATCAGCAGTCTCGGCCAGGTCGGCGCCTTCTTCGCCCCGATCGTGCTCGGCTGGGTGAAGACCGTGACGGGCAGTTTCTCGGCGGGCATCTTGCTGGTTGCCGTGCTGGTCTTCGCTGGCGGTATTGCGGTCCTCTTCGGCGTGCCACGTCAGCAACAGGCGCCGAAATCCGTTGCGTGAGAGCGCACGCAACGGATCGATTTCGATTGTTAGAAAGGAACATAAATGAGCAAGCTTCAACTCTCCATCGCCGTGGGCAACTATGACCGGATGCGTCCGCTGATCGACGGCGACGTCCAGATCGACGGCGTGGATCCCGTGTTCATGTTGCAGGACCCGGAAGAGATCTTCTTCCGTGCTTTCCGCCACGCAGACTACGACATTTGCGAGCTTTCGCTCAGCAGCTATTCGGTCAAGACGGCCGCAGGTACCTCGCCGTACATCGCCGTGCCGGTGTTCCCGTCGCGCGCATTCCGGCACAGCTCGATCTACGTGCGTGCTGATCGCGGCATTAACCGGCCGGAAGACCTGAAGGGCAAGCGGATCGGCGTGCCCGAATACCAACTCACGGCCAACGTGTGGGTCCGCATGTTCCTCGAAGAGGAGTATGGCGTGAAGGCATCGGACATCCGCTGGGTGCGCGGCGGTTACGAAGACCCGACGCGCGTGGAGAAGATCTCGCTGAAGCTGCCGGAAGGCGTCATGCTTGAAAACGCACCGGAAGGGAAGACGATTTCGAATCTGCTGGCCGAGGGGGAGATCGACGGCGTGATCGGACCGCGTGCACCGTCGTGTTTCGACCGTGGGCACCCGCAGGTCAAGTACCTTTTTGACGACCCGCAAAAGAGCGCCGCGGAATGGTACGAGCGCCGCAAGCTGTTCCCGATCATGCACACGCTTGGCATCCGAAAGACACTGGCCGAGCAGCATCCGTGGCTGCCTGGCGCCATCGTGAAGGCCTTCGAGCATTCGAAGGAAGTGGCGCTCGCGCGTTTGAGCGATACGTCGGCCACCAAGGTCACGCTTCCGTTCATCGAAGACCAACTGCGCAACGCGCGACGCCTGATGGGTCACGATTTCTGGTCGTACGGATTCGCCAACAATGAACACGTGATCGACCGCTTCCTTGCGCAGCACCACGCCGAGGGGCTGTCGAGCCGTCGTCTTCAACCGGCTGAGTTGTTCCACCCAGCCAGCCTGGAGAGCTTCAAGATCTGATTCCCGCAGCGGGCGTTGATGCTGTCGCGCATCTGGCAGGAGGCAGATGCGCGGGGAATACCAGGGGGCGGGCCCCCCCCTAGAACTACGAAATCAAAAAAAATGACAAGACAAATCATCGCGCGTGCCGGTGGCGCGCTGCTGGCGCTCGCCGGTACGGCAGCCCATGCACAAAGTTCGGTCACCCTTTACGGCATCGTCGATACGGGTGTGGAGTACGTCAACCGGGTGGCGCAAGGCGCCAACAAAGGCTCGGTGGTGCGCGAGCAGTCCGGCAATCTCGCCGGATCGCGCTGGGGGCTGAAGGGCTCGGAGGATCTTGGCGGGGGCCACAAGGCAGTGATGACGCTCGAGGGCGGATTCAACTCGGATACCGGCACGCTCGGGCAGAGCGGGCGGCTGTTTGGTCGCAAAGTCTTCGTTGGTATCGCCACGCCGAGCGGTACGCTGACGCTGGGGCGTCACCAGAACCTGCTCTATGAGCTGATGTACAAGTATGACCCTCTGACGTTCAATCCAAGCTATTCCGCACAGAGCATGGACAGCCAGTTCGTGAATCGCGCGGACAACTCGCTGCGCTATGGCGTGAATCTGGGCGGTGTGACGTTTGCAGCATTGTATAGCACGGGCTTCGATGCGGCCGTTCAGAACGGCGGAGAGGTGCCGGGTGCGACGAAGGTGGGTCGCGAAATGAGCGCTGCGATCCTGTACGACCATGGTCCGTTCAGCGTCGGCGTGACCTATGATCAATTGCAGGGCACGTCGATCGCAACGCAAAGCAATACCCAGCAGCGCACGCTGCTGGGTCTGTCGTACCAAATCGGCCCGGTCAAGGCGCTGGCGGGTCTGCGCTGGTTGAACACCCGCAACGCGGATGCTCCGCCGAGTTCGCTGCTCTACTGGGGTGGCATGGCCTGGCAGGTGAACGCGCCGCTGTCGATTTCCGCCAGTGTCTATCACACGCAGTTCCGCAATTCCAACGGCGGGCCGACGATGGGGGCATTGCTGGTCGACTACGCGTTGTCCAAGCGCACGGACGTGTATGCAGAAGGTGCGTACGTTGCCAACCGCGCAACGACCAATGTCGGCATTCGCGGTACCGGCGTGGACGTGGTTCCCGGCATGGACCAGGCGGGTGTGACGATCGGTATTCGTCATCTCTTCTGAATTTGCAGGGCATCGGTGCGCGGCCACCAGGCGGCACGCGCATTGACTGGTGAACGCGCTATGATGTGAACCATTTTGGCTACAGTCACGGCGAGGAAAGCATGGTTGCAACACGTTCTGCCGGCAAGGCAAAGGCTTCCCGAGAGGATCCCATCCTGCGGCATTGGCGCGAGGCCGTGCCGGATGATCGTCTTGCCCACTTGGTCAAGGATGCGGCCCGCGCGATGGTGCGTGGGCTGCAAATGCGCCTGGCGCAGCATGAGGTCTCGTTTGGCCACTGGGCGTTCCTGCGCATCCTGTGGGTCACCGACGGGCTGACGCAGAAGGAACTCAGCGACGAAGCCGGCACCACCACACCGACCACTTTCAGCGCGGTGTCCGCGATGGAAAAGCTCGGATACGTCGAGCGTCACTATGCCCCGGGCAATCGCAAGAACACGCACGTGTATCTCACGGCCCGCGGCCGTAGCCTGAAAAACAAGCTCGTTCCACTGGCTGAAGAAGTCAACGAGATCAGTGTCAAGGGCCTGAAGACCACGGAGATCAACATTGCGCGCAAGGTGCTCCTGACGATCATCGAAAACATGGCGCGCGACGAAGCCGAGACGGATGATCCGGCGCTGCGGATCCCGTCCACGCGCGAAATGGGCAGTCTGATCGCCGCGCGCGGCGAGGAGTAGGAAGGTACCGGATGCGTGCGGCGGCTCGCATCGGTCGTCGCCAGGTGTCCCTTCTTCACATATTCAATGGATTGGCGGCGGCGCATCAGTGTGGCCGCTGTCGATCTCATGCAGTTTTTCCGCTCAATATACGGACCATTTCAAATGGATGTAGCAACCCACGCGGCAATGACGCGCAATGTCTGCGAAGCGCTCGCGGAAGATGTTGGGAATATCGACTGGACGTCCCAGTTCGTCGACCCTGCCGCCTCGGCCGAGGCCGTCCTCACGGTGCGCGAAGCCGCGCTGCTGTGCGGCAGGCCATGGTTTGAAGAAACCCTGCGGCAGTGCGAGCCGGGCATCGCGATCAAATGGTTCGTTGGCGAAGGCGAATGGATGCGCGAAGGGCAGGCGGTATGCCAGATCAGCGGGCCGGCGCGCGGCATTCTGACTGCGGAGCGCACGGCGCTCAATTTCATCCAACTGCTGTCGGGCGTGGCCACGGCGACGCACGCCTTGGTGGAGATCGTCAAGGGCACAAGGGCGCGGATTCTCGACACCAGAAAGACCCAGCCCGGACTGCGCTTGGCGCAAAAATATGCGGTGCGCATCGGTGGTGGCGAGAACCATCGCCGAGGACTGTATGACGGGATCCTGATCAAGGAGAACCACGCCGCAGCGGGTAGTGGGATTGCGCCGACTTTGCGCGCTGCACAGGTACTTGGTGCGGGCGTGCCGGTGCAGGTCGAGGTCGAGACGCTGGATGAACTGGCGCAAGCGCTCTCTGCAGACGCCGGGGCAATCCTGCTCGATAATTTCTCGCTGGAACAAATGCGGGAGGCGGTGCGCATCAACAACGGGCGCGCGAGTCTGGAGGTGTCAGGCGGCGTGACGAAGGAAACGCTGCGTGCGATTGCGGAAACGGGCGTGGACCGCATTTCCGTTGGCGGGCTCACAAAGCACGTCAGGGCGGTCGATTTCTCGCTTCGGGTTGAGGCGCTAGGCGCGTAGTGTTGGCCGGGGCAGTCCTCGTCGGCTGCCCGCCGAGCCGCACAAAGAATGAAGCCCTCGCTGTGCGAGGGCTTTTGTTTTCAGGCGACGATCAGAGCGACACGTCTCTACCCGTTTCGCTCGATTCCAGTATGGCGATGCAAATCTCCAGCGTGCCCTTTGCCCACTTACCGTCATGAAGAGGCGCCTGCCCCGCGATGACGGCCTCGTAGAGTTCGTCGATCACTTCACCGCGCGGCACGGTGGGGCGGGAAAGCGGCAGCGTCTCCCGTTGCTGGTCGCCGTACACGATGATGGAATCGGGCAAGGGGCGCAGGTCGGCGTGTTCGCACGCGACGATCACCGGGCCGAAATGCTGATGACAGCGTGTCGGCTCGTCTGCCGCGGTGGAGGGCGGCTTGTATGCGGCGCCGCCATACGTGCCGGCGGCCTTGAGCTGCGCTTCATCATTCGAGGAGGAGAGGGTCGCCAGCCGCCTCCGAGCGCTACCGTAGGCATCGGGATTTGCGTGGTCACCCATCTCGCCGATCCAGCCCATCCACTCGTCACTGTTGAAGTGGCCATACCCACTGTACGAGAGGGAGGCATAGGCGCCATTCTCGAACCAGATCAGCGCCGAGTACGCGCCTTCGGTCGGACGCTTCGAGTCCCACCGGCCGACACTTGCGCGCAGGCGCGTCGCGCGCGAGCCCGCGAGCATCCGCACGATGTCGACCTGGTGCGCCGCCTGGCTGAATACGGCACCGCCACCTTCAGCCGTCATGAGTTCCTCCGGGCGGCGCGGCCGGTATAGATAGTCGGTGTAGTTGAAGGCCTGGATCATCTTCACCGCACCGAAATCGCCCGAACGGATCAGTTCGCGCGTACGCAGGTACGGCGTATCGAAGCTGTGGCAGTGTCCGACGATCAGATGCACGTTTGCAGCCCGGCACGCGGCGATCATGCGATCACAGTCGGCCGCGTTGAGCGCCATCGGCTTCTCGACCAGCACGTGCTTGCCGTTGGCTGCGGCAATTTCGGTGTGCTGCGCGTGAAACTGATGGGGGCTGGCCACGTAGATGACTTCCACATCGGGGTCGCCGGCCAGGTCCAGCACGTCTGCGTAGGTCCGTGCGCCGAAATCGGCGGCGAACTGCTGCCGTGCTTCCTCGCGCGGGTCGCACGCGGCGACGAGTTGAACCCTCGGGTCCTGCAGGAAGGTGGGCAACATCAGCGAAAACGCTCGCCCCAGTCCTGCCACCCCGATGCGCAAACGGCGCTGTTCCATGGCTGGATTCATCGCTTATTGCCTGACCTGATAGTCGGTGGCGATCGCTGCGGGCTCGTCATCCGGCAGGGCATGTTTCGCACTGACATAACGGGCGGCGTACGCACGCCAGTCGGTTTCCTTCGACACCACTGCCTGATACGAACAGACCGTCTGCGGGATCGCCTTTGCGCCGGTACCGATGGCTTCGGCGTCCTGCTCGAATTCTGCGATGGCATCGAGCATGCGGCGACGGAATTCGACAATGGCAAGATCGCTCGCGCCCAGACGCTCGTCGGAACGATTGGCGATTGGACCCATCGTGACCCACATTGCGATGTCCTGGTTCGGAAAGCCCGTGATGCCGGTGAAATTGCCGGTCTTCATGGCTTGGCGGTCTTGCCAGAAGCGGTTCTCGTGGTTGCGCAGCGGACGGTAGCGCTCGTCCAGATCGGGGCCGATCTGCTGACGGAGGAATTTGCGCCAGGTTTCGGTTTCCGGCGTCGTCGCGGGATCGCCCCACGCGATGAAGTAGAACGCCGTATTCGTGTCGTCCATCGGCACGTTGATGTTCGCGACGTTATACAGGTTGTTGGGCGGGATCAGCACGGTGCCGGGTGCAACGAACACGGTCGAGCGCACGTAGTCGTGCGTGTTGGCGTTGAAGATTGGGCGGCGCAGCGCAGCGTAGCGGAAACCATATTCGGTGCGCTCGACCTGCAGGCGCGGTGCCTTGTCGGTGGACGGACGCAGCCAGTTCTTCGACGTTGCCTCGGCCCCGCCGACGCGTGCCGGCACGAAGTCGGACGAGTGCAGGCTTGAGCTGTGTGCGGAATCAATCGCGCCCTCAAGGATCTGTGCCCAGTTGCACGGCAGCAGCGCCTTCGCGATGCTTACGCGGGTGTCGGCGGTCGGTGCCCAGGCGGGTGCGACGAATTTGGGAATGGCGTCCTGCGGACCCATGTACGCCCAGACCATGCCGCCCCATTCCTTCGAAGGATAGGCCTTGTGCTTGACCTTCTCGGTCATGCCGCTGGCGGCCGGCTCGGACACCATTTCCAGCACATTGCCCATCACGTCGAACTTCCAGCCGTGGTACAGACAGCGCAGGCCACCGTCTTCGTTACGGCCGTACACCAGCGATACGCGGCGGTGCGGGCAATACTCGTCCATCACACCGACGCGGCCTTCGTTGTCGCGGAACACGACCAGGTCTTCGCCGAAGACGCGGGCCTTGACCGGCGCGCCGTCCGGTTCGCTGACTTCTTCAATCAGGCAGACAGGGGTCCAGTGCTGGCGCATCAGCTTGCCCATCGGGGCATCGCCTTCTACGCGGCACAACAGTTCATTCTCTTCATGGGTCAGCATATTTGTCTCCAGGCGCTCGTCGCCTACTTCAATTGGTGTTGAGCAATTCTATTAGAGATCTAGTGAAAATGCCAAGAAGAATTGATCGGAGTCAACCGGACTAGGCAGTCTTGCCTGGACGAGTGCAGTGTTCGGCATGGTTTTCGCCCATTTGGAGGCGTCATGCAAAGCGGCCGCCTTTTCCCGCGCCACATGGCTCATCGGATCAGCCGCTCGGCTTCCTTGCGGGAGGCAGCCGCGATGCAACGGGATGCGGGCGCGCGAAGGAAGATTGGCCGACCCTAAACTCCGCGCGGGCGAAGGCGCTCCTGCAGACGACATATATCCAATGTGCACAAAACATAACTTGTGCCGAGTGGAGCGCTGTACACACGACGAGCCATTCGTCACGCATGGAAAAATACAGAAAGGGTTCGAAACGGGATTGTTGAAAGGGGGGCACGCCTGCCCATCGAACCGCAGAGGTCGAGTCAGCGAAGACGATGATCGATCGTGTCGAAGAACGCTTTGCACTCAAGCCTGAGCGCATTGCGGGTGATATGGCCTACGGGACCGCACCGATGCTTGGTTGGATGGTCGAAGAGAGGGCGATCGCGCCGCATGTTCCGGTCCGGGTCGGGGACAAGACCCGCCGCGACGACGGTACGTTTCCGAGGGACGACTTCCGTTGGGACGAGCAAGCCAATGAGTAGCGCCGCCCCGGTGGGAACGCGCTGCGCAGCGATGGGCGTGCATTTGCGAACCCCCGCACTCACATCACGAAGGCCCGACCAGGAGCCCACCGCGCGTCGGGAGAGCGAGCGCGCGGCCGAAGACCTGCGCACGGAACTGGCGCAGACAGCGACGCTGGCCGGTCGGCTCGCGGCGGCCGAGCGGGCGCAGCGCCGGGCCGAACGGGCCGGAGCCGAAGCGGCGCTGGCGCGCCAGCAACTTGCAGAATTGCGCGTGGCGCCGCGCGAGCGGACGGGCGCGCGGCGGAAGGCCGGTGGCCAAGGGCCGATCGCGAATGAAGAACCGGGTGCGCCGGCGCTCCCCTCAACCCACGTGACGGCAACGATGGCAACGGAAATTAAGCGGGCGGACGCGATCCGCTGGATCCGGGCTCAGATGCTCGAGTACGGGCTGACGATGGAAAAGTTGGAGGCGGGCGGGTGCTTTGCGCCGCCGCCGAGCCCGCGCTCAGTCTGCCACTGCAATGCCGAGGGGCTGAGCTGGGACGGGACGGGCGAGATGCCGGACTGGCTGCGGCGGGCGGTCAATGCGGGGCAGACGGTGGAACATTTCCGCGTCGAGCAGACCGGGTGATATGAATAATGTTCAGACCTGGCGCATCGGATAGGGCACATATAGGTGACAAACTCGTTTGCTCAAAGTAAGGAATTGCGTTACACTCGGCAAATGATCTTGTATGCACGATAAGGCATGTCTGCGCTAGGGCCCGATCGGAGTCAGGTTGCGTTGCGCGCTATCCAGGCGCAGGCACGTTACCTCTTCACACCCCAAGAATTCGCCCGCGCGACCGGTCGGGAGCCGGGTAGCGCCGCCGTCAGAATGGCCCTCCAGCGTCTCGCGCGGCAGGGGCACGTGGTCAATGCGACCAAAAGGCCGGCGCGGTGGCTCATCATTCCGCCCGAGCAATCTCACTACGGCGCGCCGCCGGTGGACTGGTGGCTGGACGACTGCCTGAGCGACCAGGAGCCCAACTACTATGTGGCGCTGCTCTCAGCCGCTCGCCACTGGGGCTCATCGCACTACGCCGTGCAGACGACCCAGGTGATGATAGGCAAGCCGCGATCCTCACTTGCGGTAGGTCGCATCCGGGTCGACTTCTATGTGAAAGAACGGCTCGCGGAGACCCCGGTGACTCGAGTGCGAACGCAAGTTTCGCGCTGGCGCGTCAGCACGCGTGAGGCCACACTCCTGGACCTGGTCCGACACCAGACCGCGATTGGGGGAATTGAAGCGGTGGCTCGGATTGCGAGGGACTTCGCGAAGGATCTCGACCTCGACGGTTTGACTCTGGCATTGGATGCGCTGGGGCAGGTCGCCGCGGCACAGCGCCTCGGTTTCGTCTTAGACCGACTTGGCCAGACCAGGGCCGCGAAGTGCGTGGCCGCCTGGCTGGACGGCCGGCGCCGCGCAGTTCAACTACTTGAGGCAGGCCCCGTCGATCGCATGAAGCACGCGCTCATGCAGGATCCGAGATGGGCCGTCGAATACACCACAGATCGAATGGCACTCTTCAAAGAACTTCAATGATCTCCGCGCGAGAGCTAGCACGGTGGCGCACGCAGACGCCGTGGAGCAGCGACCTGATGGTCGAGCAGGACTACCTGATCAGCCAAGTCGTGGCGGCGATTTTTGAAGACAAGTTTCTGTCAGGGCAGGTTGCCATGCGCGGCGGCACGGTCCTCCACAAGGGGCATCTGGCGCCAGCCAGTCGCTACTCGGAGGACATCGACCTAGTGTTGGTTGGTGATCGCCCTGTCCGGCACATCCAGAAGGCGCTCGCCCGCGTCGTCGCGCCAATCCTCGGGGAGCCGACGGAGTCGGTCATTGCAAGCATCCAGCTTGCCGTGCGCAATCTCGTGGCGAAGTCGAAGATCATACGAATGGTCTATACCTACGACCCGGCAAGCACCGAAGCCGCGCTCGCGCAACTGAAGCTCGAAGTCAATTTCAACGAAAACAAGAGCTTCTTTGATCTGGTGCCTATCCAGATAGCCGTGCCTACCGAGCAGGGCATCAGGCAGGTCGATGTTGTGTCCTACGATCTCGATGAGATGCTCGGCACTAAATTGCGAGCGCTCCTGCAGCGCGAGCATGGCCGTGACCTGTTCGACCTGTGGTGGGCGTGGTCCTGCAGCCAGTCGCCGGGCTCAACGTCCAAAGTCGACCCGGCCCGGGTGGGCGCGGCCTTTCGGTTCTACATGAGCCAGGAGGGCAGTACGTTCAGCCCCGAGGACGTGCGCGCTGAACTCGCGCGGCGGATGACCTCGCGGAAATTCCTGTCGGACATGGATGGGTACCTTCCATTTGGCAAGGAATACTCGCCAATACGCGCACATGAGGAATTCTGCGACGTTTTCCTCCCGCACTTAGCCGGCTGAACCGACCAGAACAGGTCGAGGGAATGCTGCCAGGGGGCGGAGCGCCGCGCATACGCGCGACCGCTAAGGTGGCGGATCGATGCTGCTAGACTTCCTGCTCTGCGCAGCGGAGGAAAGGATGGAATTGGAATCGGGTGTTGTAGCGCTCGGGCGACTAATGGAAGGCGATTTCGACGTCGACGCCACACGTGCGACCGAATACCTTGCGGGGGAGTTAGCGGCGGGCGCCATCACACCCCAGGTTGTCAACGGGCTCGCCTGCCAGCTCCTGGACTCCGCGAATCCAGTCGGGGAGGCGGCGGCACGCCGACTTTGGGAAACCCTTTCCGAGGCGCCTTCCCCATTTCCCGAGGCCCTCGCCAACTTGGCCATCGCCTGTCTGAAGAGCGCCGGTGGGAATTGTGATCCCGCGTACGCCAATCGCCTTTTCGAGAGGATCCTCTCCATTCCGGGCGCGCCCGCGCAGGTCCGTCTGACAGCACTGAGCGGTCTCGGGGACAGTCTAATGCTGGGACGCGGCGCCCAGGTGGATCGCTACCGCGCGCTGGCACTCCATGAGGATGCCGCGGGCCAGGGGATTTCATCGGCCGCGATGAACGCAGCAGTGACGTGGGACGATTATCCCGGACAGAGCAGGGAGAATTTGCCACCGGTCGATTATGACAAGGCGGCCCATTTCTATGGCCTCGCAGCGGCCGGCGGGATTGTTCACGCGACGGCGCGACTGGCTCTCCTGCATCTGCATGGGCGACACTCCGCCGCCGATGCCAATCACGGATTTTCGCTCCTGCGAAAAGCAGCAAAGCGCGGCGATGCGGCGGCCCGGGCAGCGCTTCAGGAGATTGCGGAACGGATGATGTCATCAGCCTTCCCGTAGACCTTGATGTTGTGACGCAGGCTGGGTGATAGTAAGGCGCGCCATGGCGCGGGCGCGAGAGCGGAATGGTGGTCAGCCCAGACGATGGGGTGACCGGTTCGCCAACTCACAGCGCTTCGAGCCGCGGCGCATCCACATTGCGGCCTCGCTGGTTTGCGGTTTGCGGCATCCTGCTGTTTGCGACAACTCAGTGCCTGCCCGCCGGCCACCCACCTGTTAGAGCCCGCAAAAGAAAAAGCCCTCTGCCGGGCAGGCAAAGGGCTGAACGTCCAATGAAGAAATCGGGCAACCGTCGCGAGCCACCCGGCTGTCAGTATCCGCTTGGTTGCCGCAGCCGGCAACCAAGCGCAGACCACCACCGCCCGTTCCCACACATTTGCAGAGATAGCCAGCCTTCGACGGCTAAGGTCGCCACGGGTCTACTCGAGAGTGACTCGCGCCCTAACGCACGTATTACGGCGCTGGAGAATATGTGCCGATCCGCCAGTCCAGTTGGGAGTCATCGTACTTTTTGCGCAAGATCTGGCGCTAACGAGCCGGAATGCCGCCTGCAGCAACGCCTCACTGGTTATTCAGTCCCGCGTGACCGCTGATTCTTCAAGTACCTGATTCGATACCGTGTTCAGGGCTGAACCGCCAGATTTTGCGCAAGAAGTACGATGACCCCGCAATGGCCGCCGAGGAGTTGCCGTTCGTCAGCAGAAGGCGAACGGCAGCTCGCCGCCACGATGTTCGGCGATTTCTACTTTGTCGAGGCCTTGTGCAAGCTCGTGCACCCAGGCCGCTTCCGTCCGGCGCCGCGCGCCAGCCTGGGCTAGAGCGTTCCATCGTGTCCTGATCGACGACGTCCGCGACAATTCGCGAGGCGCGCGCCTGGCTGCGCGCCTCCGACATATATACACAGAAAGTGTCAAAAACCGACCAATAATATATTGGACGTGATCTAGCTGCGGCCATATTCTTCAGCAGTCCCAACAACGGGCGCGGAAATGACCATGGCAAACGATCTCATTCTTGAAACCGTCGGACTGAGGAAGGAGTTCAAGGGATTTGTCGCCGTAAACGACGTCAGTCTCAAGGTCAGGCGTGAGCACATCCACGCGCTGATCGGACCGAACGGTGCAGGCAAGACAACCTGCTTCAACCTCCTTACCAAGTTCCTGGATCCCACGCGCGGCACCATCCGGTTCAACGGTGCCGAGATCACCGGCGAGAAGCCGGCGCAGGTGGCACGCCGGGGCGTGGTGCGCTCCTTCCAGATCTCGGCGGTGTTTCCGCACCTGACCGTGCTGGAGAACGTGCGTATCCCGCTGCAGCGCAGGCTCGGGATCTCCTTCCAGTTCTGGCGCTCGCCGAAAATCCTCGCATCGCTCGACGACAGGGCCATGGCATTGCTCGCCGACGTCGGACTGGAGGACTTCGCCGATATGACGACCGCCGAGATGCCCTACGGCCGCAAGCGCGCGCTGGAAATCGCCACCACGCTGGCCCTCGACCCCGAGTTGATGCTGCTCGACGAGCCCACGCAGGGCATGGGCCACGAGGACGTTGACCGCGTCATGCAGCTCATCATGAAGGTCTCGGCCAATCGCAGCGTCTTGATGGTGGAGCACAACATGAAAGTGGTTTCCGGCATCTGCGACGCCATCACGGTGCTGGCGCGCGGCAGCGTACTGGCCGAGGGCACATACGCGGAAGTCTCCGCCAACCCGCAGGTCATCGAAGCCTATATGGGCAGCGCCGATGCCGTGCTCGCTGCGCCGGGTGGGCACTGATCATGGCGACGGAATATCTGCGGGTCACCGACCTCCATGCCTTCTACGGCGAATCGCACATCCTGCACGGCATCGGCTTGCTGGTGAACGAGGGAGAGTGCGTGACCCTGCTCGGCCGCAACGGGGCAGGCCGTACCACCACCCTGCGC
Organism: Cupriavidus sp. CuC1; assembly: GCF_044627735.1. NCBI lineage: Bacteria > Pseudomonadati > Pseudomonadota > Betaproteobacteria > Burkholderiales > Burkholderiaceae > Cupriavidus > Cupriavidus sp. CuC1. Next base: position 16,802 of record NZ_JBIUHC010000102.1, read on the forward strand.
GCCATCATGGGCCTGACGGGGCGGCGCGCCGGCTCGGTCATGATCGGCGGCCGCGAGGCAATCGGCTTGCCGGCCCATCGCATCGCACGTCTCGGCGTCGGCTTTTGCCCGGAAGAGCGGGCGATCTATTCCAGCCTCTCGTGCGAGGAGAACCTTCTTCTGCCGCCGCAGGTGGGTGGCGGCGGGATGAGCCTCGACGAGATCTACGCGATGTTCCCCAACCTCCACGAGCGGCGGCATAGCCAGGGCACGCGGCTCTCGGGCGGCGAGCAACAGATGCTGGCGATGGCGCGCATCCTGCGCACCGGGGCGCGCTTGCTGCTGCTGGATGAAATCTCCGAGGGATTGGCGCCGGTGATCGTGCAGAAGCTCGCCCAAGTCATCCGCGACCTGAAGGCGAAGGGCTACACGATCGTGCTGGTGGAGCAGAACTTCCGGTTCGCCGCGCCGCTGGCCGACCGCATGTACGTGGTGGAGCACGGCCAGATCGCCGCGGAGATCCACCAGCACGAGATTCACGAGAAGCAGCACCTGCTCCAGGAACTCCTGGGTGTCTGAGACCGCTGCGGAGGAGACAACATGACAACGATTCTGGGAGTCCCGCTACAGGGGCTGTTGGGGCAACTCGTGCTCGGCCTGGTGAACGGCTCGTTCTACGCGATTCTCAGCCTCGGGCTTGCCGTGATCTTCGGCATGCTCAACATCATCAACTTTGCCCACGGCGCGCTGTTCATGGTGGGCGCTTTCGTCGCCTGGGCGGGCTTGGAGTATCTCGGCATCAGCTACTGGTGGTCGCTGCTGGCGGCGCCGGCGCTGGTCGGGCTGGCGGGTATCACCATCGAGCGCGGCCTGCTGCGGTGGCTGTACAAGCTCGACCACCTGTACGGGCTGCTGCTCACCTTCGGGCTGGCGCTCATTATCGAAGGCCTGTTCCGCTACCAATTCGGCGTCTCGGGGCAGCCCTATTCGATTCCCGACGAAATGGCCGGCGCCTTCAACCTCGGCTTCATGATCCTGCCGAAATACCGCGCGTGGGTCATCGGCGCCTCGCTCACAGTGTGCCTGCTGACTTGGTTCACGATCGAGAAGACCCGCCTCGGCGCCTACCTGCGCGCCGCCACCGAGAACCCTAGCATTACCCAGGCCTTCGGCATCAACGTGCCGGTGATGGTGATGCTGACCTATGCCTTCGGCGTGGGCCTGGCCGGGCTGGCCGGCGTGCTGGCAGCGCCGACGGGGCAACTAAGTCCGCTGATGGGGTCGAACCTGATCATCGTCGTGTTCGCGGTGGTGGTGATCGGCGGCATGGGTTCCATCCTTGGCGCGATCGTCGCCGGGCTGGGGCTGGGCGTGGTCGAAGGACTGACCAAGGTGTTTTATCCGGAGGCGTCGGCCACGGTGGTCTTCGTGATCATGGTCCTCGTGCTGATGGTTCGGCCGGCAGGCCTGTTTGGCAAGGAAAAGTGAGGCGAGAATGAAAATGAGAAGTCTTGGCTACGGCGTCCTGCTGCTGGGCGCGCTGGGTGCCCCGGCGGTGCTCTATCCGGTCATGCTGATGAAGGTGCTGTGCTTCGCCCTGTTCGCCTGCGCCTTCAACCTGCTGCTCGGCTATACCGGCCTGCTGTCGTTCGGCCATGCGGCGTTCCTCGGCACGGCGGCCTATATATCGGGCTACGGCATGAAGACCTGGGGGCTGACCCCGGAACTCGGCCTGCTGCTCGGCACGGCCGTCTCGGCTGCCGCGGGCTTTGTCGTCGGGGCGCTCGCTATCCGCCGGCAGGGCATCTACTTCGCGATGATCACGCTGGCCTTGGCCCAGATGGTCTACTTCCTGTTCCTGCAGGCGCCGTTCACCGGCGGCGAGGACGGCATGCAGGCCATTCCGCGAGGCAGGTTGTTCGGCCTGATCGACCTGGCGTCGGACCTGCACATGTACTACTTCGTGCTGGCGATCTTCTTGTTCGCCTTCTGGCTGATCCACCGCGTCATCCATTCGCCCTTCGGCCAGATCCTGAAGGCGATCCGCGAGAACGAGGCGCGCACCACCTCGCTGGGCTACGACGTCGCGCGCTACAAGCTGCTGGCTTTCGTCCTCTCGGCGAGCCTTGCCGGTCTTGCCGGGGCCACCAAGACCCTGGTCTTCCAGTTCGCCACGCTGACCGACGCGCACTGGCACACCTCCGGCGAAGTCGTGCTGATGACGCTGCTGGGCGGCCTTGGCACTGCCTTCGGCCCGGTGGTGGGCGCGGGCATCGTGGTCGCCATCCAGAACGCCTTGGCCGACAAGGTCGGTTCCATGATCACCGTGATCATGGGGAGCATCTTCGTCGTGTGCGTGCTGGCGTTCCGCCGCGGCATCGTCGGCGAGTTGAACGCGTTGTGCCAGAACATCGCGGGCAACCGCCGCGGCCGGCCCGCACCGAGCCACGCTGCCGTGCCAGCACCAAGTCATGACGAAACGCCAGTCGGAGCAGGCGTGCATGGCGGGAGCGTGGAAGGAAAGGCGTGAGATCGGGCGCTGGACGGAACACCCCATATATATCCCCACAGTAGAGGAGACACAGGATGAACACTCGCATCAAGCTGCTTTCGCTCGCCGCGCTGCTGGCAGCCTCGACGGCGCAGGCCGAGATCACGGACGGCGTGGTCCGGATCGGCGTGCTCAACGACCAGACCGGCGTCTATGCCGGGCTGGCTGGTCCCGGCTCGGTCTGGGCCGCGAAGAAGGCGGTCCAGGACTTCGCGCCCGAGAAGCACGGCCTGAAGGTGGAGATCGTGGCCGCCGACCACCAGAACAAGCCGGACGTCGGGGCGAGCATCGCCCGCCGCTGGTTCGACGTGGACAAGGTGGACGCCATCGTCGACGTGCCGACCTCGTCGGTCATCCTGGCGGTCAACCAGGTCGTCAAGGAGAAGAACAAGGTGATGATCGTCACCGGCGGCGGCACCTCCGACCTCACCGGCAAGGCCTGCACGCCCAATGCGATCCACTGGGCCTACGACACGTGGGCGCTGGCGAACGGGACTGGCAAGGCGGTTGTCAAGTCGGGCGGCAAGAGCTGGTTCTTCGTGACTGCCGACTACGCCTTCGGCCACTCGCTCGAACGCGACACCGAGGCCGTTGTCGTCAGGAACGGCGGCAAGGTCCTCGGCAAGATCCGGCATCCGTTTCCGGGCAACGACTTCTCCTCCTACCTGCTGCAGGCCCAGGCCTCGAAGGCGCAGGTAGTCGGCCTGGCCAACGCTGGCGGCGACACCATCGGCGCGGTCAAACAGGCCGCCGAGTTCGGCGTGACCGCCGGCGGCCAGAAGCTGGCGGGCCTGCTCGTCTTCAGCAGTGACGTCCAGGCGCTCGGCCTCAAGGCCGCCCAGGGCCTGTTGCTGAGCGAGACCTGGTACTGGGACATGACCGACGAGAACCGCAAGTTCGGCAAGGAATTCGCCGCCGCCAACAACGGCAAGTTTCCGACCATGGCGCAGGCGGGCACGTACTCGGCGGTGATCCACTACCTGAAGGCAGTGGCGGCGATGAAGGCGGACGGCGACGGCGCCGCCGTGGTCGCGAAGATGAAGGCGATGCCCACCGACGACAAGCTGTTCGGCAAGGGCAGCATCCGCGAAGACGGCCGGAAGATCCACCCGCTCTATCTGTTCGAGGTGAAGAAGCCGTCGGAATCGAAGTATGCGGGCGACTTCTACAAGCTCATCGCCACCATTCCCGCCAACGAGGCGTTCCGGCCGATGGAAGAGGGTGGCTGCCCGCTCGTTGGGAAGAAGGCGTCATGAAGATCACCGGACACATGCTGATCGGGCAGGGCAGCGTCAGCGCCACCGCCGGCGCGTTCAAGGCCTTTTCTCCGGCGCTTGCCGCCGACATTGAACCCGTGTTCGGCGGCGCAGGCCCCGACGATGTCGACCGGGCCTGCCGCCTCGCTGCGAGCGGCTTTGCGAGGTATCGCGACACGACGCCCGAGACGCGCGCCAGCTTTCTGGAGGCCATCGCCCTCGGCATCGAAGGGCTGGGCGACGCCCTCGTCGAGCGCGCCATGGCCGAGACGGCCCTGCCGCGGGCGCGGTTGGAGGGCGAGCGGGCGCGCACGGCGGTCCTGTTGCGGCTGTTCGCCGGGGTTGTGCGGGCCGGGCACTGGCAAGGTGCGACATTCGATACGCCCTTGCCGGATCGCACGCCGCTGCCGCGCCCGGACCTGCGCCGGCGCAACGTCCCGCTGGGGCCGGTGGCCGTCTTCGGCGCCAGCAATTTCCCGCTGGTGTTCTCGGTGGCCGGTGGCGACACGGCGTCGGCGCTGGCGGCGGGCTGCCCCGGTGGTCGTCAAGGCCCACCCCGCGCATCCCGGCACTTCCGAACTGGTCGCCGTGTCATCCAGGCGGCGGTGGCCGAATACGTGCTGCCGGAGGGGACGTTCTCGCTGCTCTTTGGCGTCGGCTATGACGTCGGACAGGCGCTCGTCGGACATCCCGCCATCCGGGCGGTTGGCTTCACCGGCTCCCGGGCCGGTGGCCTTGCGCTCTTCCGGCAGGCGATGGCCAGGCCGGTGCCGATTCCGGTCTACGCCGAAATGAGCAACGTCAACCCCCTGCTGCCACATGCGCTGGGAGATCGTGCCGAAGGCATCGCGATGCGCGCAGCACGTCGGTCGGCAGCGCCGCGATCGAGCGGTTCCTTGCGCCCCGTTTGTTATCAGAACTTTCCACCCGCCTGTTGCCGGCCGCCCTGGCCGACGGCAACCCGCTGGCGCTCGACCGCCACGTCGACGGCAGCCTATTGGCGGCATCCCGGCGCGACTGAACGTCCGCGCCATCCTCCTCCTCGCCCACGTTACGGCGGGCGAGGCCGGGGGAACCTTTACAGCATGCTCTTCGCCGTCTCGATGAACGCGGTCATCAGCGGCGTTGGGGTGCGCTGGCTATAGCCGAGCATGATCTCGACTGTCGGCTGCCGGCCTTCGATCGGCTTGTAGACCACGTGGTCGAACTTCACCTGCCGGACCGACGCCGGCACGAAGCCAATGCCCGCACCGGAGCTGACCAGGCCGACCAGGGTGTAGACCTGCCCCACTTCCGACGCGACCTTCGGCACGAAGCCCGCCGACGCGCACATGCGCATGTTCATGGCGTGGAAGTCCGGCGCCACCTCGGGCGTGTACATGATGAAGGGCTCCTGCGCGCAATCCTTCAGCGAGATCGACTCGGCGTTCGCGAACGGGTGCCTTGCCGGCACGGCCAGCACGAACGGCTCTTCGAGGATGGTTTCCCACGTCACGTCCTCAAGGTCGGGCACCGGCCGCATGAAGGAGATATCCGCGTCACCCCGGCGCAGCGCCTCCGCCTGTTTGACGACCGGAAACCAGCGCAGCAGGATTTCCACGGAGGGAAAACGCTCCCGGTAGGCGCGCAGGATGGGCGGCAGCAGCGTATAGGACATGTGCTCGAAGAAGCCGACCGTCAGCCGGCCAGTCTCGCCGCGATGCGCGCGCTGCGCCTGGATGACCGCACTCTCGGTAGCGCGCAGGATCTGCCGCGCCTGCTCCAGGAAAATGCGACCCGCCTCGGTCAGCTCCACGTGCCGGCGCGACCGGTTTAGCAGCGTCACATCCATCTCCTCCTCGAGCTGGCGGATCTGAAGGCTCAGCGGCGGCTGGGCGATGTGCAAGCGCTCGGCCGCCCGCGTGAAGTTGAGTTCCTCGGCGACAGCGATGAAGTACCGGAGATGGCGAAGGTCCATAGATATATTCTGTGAGTATAAAAGAGCTATTAATTATATATTGGACACACATTTGCGCAATCCTTACGATTCCATGCATACCCGCTCCGCGCGCCAGCCTGCCAGTCCGCAAGGCTGGCACCGGAGACCGGACAAGCCAATGTATACATGGAGACAAACCGTATGGATTCCAGACTGGTCGTTGACGCGCTCGGCCGCATCCTGCAGCGCATCGATGCGACGATCGCGCAGGAAGAGGTGGGCTTTCCGCACTATGGCAACCCGGCCGACGGCACCTGGACACGCTCGCCGGCCGGCGACTGGACCGGGGGCTTCTGGGTCGGGATGCTGTGGCTGGCTGCCCTGCGCACCGGCGAGCAGAAGTACCGCGACAGCGCCCGCACGTGGTCGGCACGGCTAGCGCCGCGGGTGGCGTCGAAGTCGGTGTTCAAAGGATTCCTCTTCTGGTACGGCGCGCAACTCGGCGGCTCGCTGCTGGCCGATCCGCAGGCCGCGCGGCTCGCCCTCGACGGCACGCGCGGCCTGGCGGAGATGTACAGCGAAGCGGCCCGCCTGATCCCGCTCGGCACCGAGGCCGAGGAGGCCTCCAGCGTGGGGACGAGCGAGGCCAACATCGATGCGATTCCGGGCACCGTGGCGCTGCTGCTGCGGCACGACGCCGCCCTTGGCACGGGCGAGATCGGCCGCCAGCACCTGCGCCAGCACATCGCCCTGTGCGTGCGGGAGGATGGCTCGGTCTGCCAGTCCGCCACATTCAACGCCGCCGACGGCTCGCTCGTGAAGCGCTACACGCACAAGGGCATCCATAACAGCAGCACCTGGGCCCGCGCCCAGGCGTGGGGCATGCTCGGCCTCGCGCAGGCGCTGTCGTGCGGCGAGCAGGCGTTCACGTCCGACGCGATCCGCGTGGCCGATTGGTGGGTCGCGCACCTGCCCGCCGACCGCGTGGCCTTCTGGGATTTCGACGATCCCGCCATCCCGCACACTAACCGCGACACCTCGGCCACCGCCATCGCCGCCGCCAGCCTGCTCAAACTGGCCGCGCTTATCCCGGAGCGCGCGGCGGTCTACCGCCAGGCCGCCGTCGACAGCATCGAGCAACTCGTGACCCGCTTCCTGACCCCGGTCGGCCCAGGCGATGTACGGCAGCCTGGCATCCTCACCGGCGGCTGCTTTAACAAGCGCAATGGCGTCGCCATGGATAACGAACTGGTCTGGGGCGACTACTTTTTCCTCGAATCCCTGCTCATCCTCGAGACCAGGATCGATGCCACCCAGGTCTGAACCCAACCCACTTCCGGAGAGCCCCATGTCCGACATCAAGATCCCGCACGAAGGCGACGTATCCACCCTTATTGGCACGCACACCAGCTACACCCGCACCCTCGGCGAGTACGACATCTATGCCTTCGCCGGCATCAGCGGTGACAACCACCCCAACCACATGGACGACGAGTACTGCAAGCGCATGGGCTTCGGCGGTCGCATCGCGCAGGGCGCCATGATGGTCGGTTTCATCGCCGGCGCCGTGACCAAGTATCTCGACATGATCCAGCGCCCGGCGGTCTCCTACGGCTACGACAAGGTGCGCTTCACCAAGCCCGTGCGCATCGGCGACACCCTCACTGTGAACTACCGCATTACCCGCGCCGACGACGAGAAGAAGCGCCTTTGGGCCGAGGCGACGCTACTCAACCAGCGGGGCGAGACGGTCTGCGTCGGCACCCACATCATCCATTTCCAGGCCTGAGCCCGGGCTGCGAGCGGCGAGAAAGGTGAGAGATCGCATGAGCAAGATCTGCACTGCGGCGCAGGCCGTTTTGGACATCCGGCCCGGCCAGAGCGTGGGCAGCGTCGGCGTGATCGGCTGGTTGACGCCGGACGCGTTGTTCCAGGCGCTGGCGCAACGCTTCCACGAAACAGGATCGCCCCGTGACCTGACGTTCTTCTTCCCGGTCAGTGTCGGCGACGGCATGGGCATCCGCGGCATGGATCACGTGGCCGTCGAAGGGCTGATGAAGCGGATCGTGTCGGGCAACTTTACCAATGCGGTGAATCCGGCCACCGGCAAGCGCCCGGAGTTCATGCGCCTGATCCGCGAGAACCGGGTGGAAGCCTACTGCTGGCCGATCGGCGCCACCATGCACTGGCTGCGCGAAGTCGCCCGGCGCAGCCCAGGCTACCTGACCCGCATCGGCCTCGGCTCCTACATCGACCCGCGCCAGCAGGGCGGCAAGTACACGGCGCGCGCCATCGACGACCTGGTGCGGATGCAGGAGCTGGACGGCAAGGAATACCTGTTCTATCCGAGCTGGCCGCTAGACGTGGCGTTCCTGCGCGCCACCAGCGCGGACGAGCACGGCAACCTGAGCTTCGAGGAGGAGCCGATCACGTCGTGCGCGCTGGCCATGGCGCTGGCGGTGAAGGCATCAGGCGGCACCGTGATCGCACAGGTGCGCAAGCTGGTGCCGCGCCACGCCCGGCCGGCGCACGCGGTGCGGATTCCCGGCGCGCTGGTGGATCGCGTCGTCGTGGAACCCGACACTATGATGACCACCGACGTCCGGTACGACGATGCCTATCTCGGCGGCCAGCTTTTCGATGGCCGCGCCTCGGACCGCCTGCCACCCGGCGCCGACAAGGTGATCGCCCGGCGGGCGGCCCGGGAGGTCAGGCCCGGCGAGGTCAGCATCTTTGGCTTCGGCGCTTCGTCCGACGTGCCCACGGTGATGATGGAAGACGGCCTGTTCGCCGACGGCGGCCTGCGGCGCTACAGCTTCACTACCGAGCACGGTCCCTTCGGCGGTGTCGTGATGAGTGGCTGGCAATTCTCCGCCAACAAGTATCCGGAGGCCTTGATCGATGGCCCGTCGCAGTTCGACTTCATCGACGGCGGCAACTGCCCGATGGCGGCGCTGGCCTTTGCCCAGTTCGACCGGGCCGGGAACATCAACGTCAGCCGCTTCGGCGCGGCCAATCCGGGGCCGGGCGGCTTTATCGACATCGCCTACAACGCCCGCAGGCTGCTGTTCACCGGCACCTTCACCACCGGCGGCCTCGCCGCCGACACCACCGACGGCTTCCTGTCGGTCGGGCGCGAGGGGAGCGTGCGCAAGTTCGTCGAGCGCGTGGACGAGATCACCTATCCGCTCGGGCGCAACGTGGCCGAGCGCGGCCAGGAGGCCAAGGTCATCACCGAGCGCGCGGTCTTCTCGGTGGCGCCCGACGGCCTGGTGCTGGAGGAGGTTGCGCCCGGTATTGACGTCAGGTCGCAGGTGCTGGACCTGATGGCCTTCCCGCCGGTGCGCGTGGCGGAGCCGCTTCCGCGCATGGACCCGACGCTGTTCCGCGCCTGACGCATCAACATAATCACGAGGAAAACATGGCTGTCATCAACTACCTGACTACCGTTCACATCGACTTCGGCGCGATCCGGATGCTGGGGGCCGAGTTGCGGCGCCTGGGCATCCAGCGTCCGCTAATCATCACCGACCGCGGCATCCGCGCCGCCGGTATCGCCGACAAGGTACTCGACGCCCTGGGCCCGGACTGCACGCCCACCGTATTCGAGGACACCCCACCCAACCCGACGGAAGCCGCCGTGTCCGCCGCGGCCGGCCTCTACCTCGGCAATGGCTGCGACGGCATCGTGGCCGTGGGCGGCGGGTCGCCCATCGACCTGGGCAAGGCCACCGCGCTGCTGGCCACCCACCCTGCACCGCTGCAGACATACGCAGCGGTGGAGGGCGGCGCGAGCCTGATCACCAGCCGGGTCGTCCCGCTGGTGGCCATCCCGACGACTGCGGGTACCGGCAGCGAAGTGGGCCGGGGCGCGGTCATCGTCATGGAGTCCGGCCGCAAGCTCGGCCTGCTCAGTCCGTTCCTGCTGCCGAAGCTCGCCATCTGCGACCCCGAACTGACGCTGGGTTTGCCTCCGGCCCTGACCGCCGCGACCGGCATGGACGCCATCGCCCACTGCATCGAGACCTTCCTGGCGCCGGCCATCAACCCGCCCGCCGAGGCGATCGCGCTGGACGGCCTGCGCCGCGGCATGGCCAATATCGAGAAGGCCACCGCCGACGGCCGCGACCGCGACGCGCGCTGGAACATGATGATGGCCGCGATGGAAGGCGCGCTGGCCTTCCAGAAGGGGCTAGGCGCGGTGCATGCCCTGTCGCACCCGCTGGGCGCGGTGCCCGGCGTCTCGTTGCACCACGGCACGCTGAACGCCGTGCTGCTGCCGGCAGTGCTGCGCTTCAACAAGCCGGCGACCGAAGCCAAGCAGGCCGCACTGGTGCAGGCCATGGGCCTGCCCGCCGGCGCGGACGCGGCTCTGGCTATCAGCGAACTCAACGCCCGTCTCGGCCTGCCGGCCAGTCTCGGCGCCATGGGCGTGCCGCGTGACGTGCTGGAGGACATCGCGGTCGCCGCCAAGAAGGACCACTGCCACGCCACCAATCCCCGCACTGCCACGGTCGATGACTACCTGGCGATGCTGCAGGAATCGTATTGAGGAGGACGACGATGTCTTACGTCGCAGAACACCACGAAATGATCCGCGAGGCGGTGCGCCGCTTCGCCGAGGAAGAGGTCGCACCGGTCGCCCACCGGCTGTGGGAAGAGGAGAGCTTTCCCTACGAGATCTGGCGGCGGGCCGGCGAACTGGGCTATATCGGGCTGCCGTACCCCGAAGCCTGGGGAGGCAGCGGCGGCGACTGGCTTGGCTCCGCCATTGCGCTGGAAGAGATCGCCCGCGTCGATTGCGCCGTGGCGGTGGCCATCATGGCCAACTCGACGGCGGCCAGCCTGCTCAACAACTACGGCACCGACGGCCAGAAGGCGCGCTTCCTGCGGCCGATCCTGACGGGCGCGCAGGTCGGCTGCATCGGGCTGACAGAGCCGAACGCCGGCTCCGACGCCGCCAATATCCAGACCCGCGCCGTGCTGAAGGATGGCTGCTGGGTCATTAACGGTGCAAAGACCTTCATCAGCAACTCGGGTTCCGAGATCACCGGCCCGATCGTCATTGCGGCGGTGACGGGAACCCGGCCCGACGGCCGCAAGGAGATTTCCAACTTCATCGTGCCGAACGGCACGCCCGGCTTCAGCCATGGCAAGAAGCTGCACAAGATCGGCTGGCGCGGATCGACCACATTCGAACTGTTCTTCGAGGACTGCGCCATTCCCGCCGACCACCTGCTCGGCGAGGTCGGGGCCGGCCTCAGGCAGACCCTGTCGCAGGTAAGTACCGGCCGCATCCTGATCGGGACGCTGGGCCTGGGCATCCTTCAGGGCTCGCTGGAACGCTCCGTCCGCTACATGAGCGAGCGCACAGCGTTCGGCAAGACGCTCAACCAGTTCCAGTCGCTGCAGTTCAAGCTGGCCGACATGGCGACCCATGCGCACGCTGCCCGCCTGATGCTCTACGAAGCCGCGGTGGCCAAGGACGAGGGCCGGCCCTACGATCGGCAGGCCTCGATGGCAAAGCTTTTCGCGACCGAGAAGGCCATGGAGGCAGCCCACCAGGCCGTGCAGATCCACGGCGGCAACGGGATCATGACGGAGTACGCGGTATCGCGCGCATTCGGGGATGCCAAGGTGCTCGAGATCGTTGAGGGGACCTCCGAGATCCAGCGGATGATCATTTCCCGCGACGTGATGCGCTGACGCACGGCTGCAGCCAGTGAGGCAATCCATGGAACACGTCAAACACAGCGCGGATGGACTGGAGCGCAATCCGGTCAACTTCGTGCCCCTTTCGCCGATCTCCTTCCTGCGCAGGACGGCGGAGGTCTACCCCGAGCGCACGGCCATCGTCTACGGCGAGCGACGCACGAGCTGGCGGGCCATGTTGGACCGCAGCCGCCGCCTCGCGTCGGCGCTGGTCGCGGCCGGCGTCAGGACTGGCGATACGGTGGCCGTGATGGCCGCCAACACGCCGGAGATGCTGGAGATGCATTTCGGCGTGCCCATGAGCGGCGCCATGCTGAACACGCTGAACGTGCGCCTGGACGCGGCGGCCATCGCCTTCATGCTCAGGCACGCGGATGCGAAGGTGCTGGTCACGGACACGGAGTACGCGGACGTGGTTGAAGTCGCACTGGCGCTGCTCGACGACAAGCCGCTGGTGATCGACATCGTCGACCCAGCAGTCGAAGGGGGCCGCAGGCTGGCGGAGCTCGAATACGAAGGCTTCCTGGCCGGGGGAGATCCGCACTGGGAGGGCGGCGAGCCGGCCGACGAATGGCAGGCCATCGCCCTCAACTACACCTCCGGCACCACGGGCAACCCAAAGGGCGTGGTCTATCACCATCGCGGCGCCTATCTGGCTGCGCTGTCGAACATGATCGACTGGAGCATGCCCCGGCACGCCGTCTTTCTGTGGACGCTGCCGCTGTTCCATTGCAATGGCTGGTGCTTCGCCTGGACGCTGGCGGCCGACGCCGGTGTCAGCATCTGCCTGCGGCGGGTGGATGCTGCGGCCGTGCTCGATGCGATTCGCGAGCACCAGGTCACCCACTACTGCGGGGCGCCGATCGTGCATGCGATGCTTGCCCACGCACCCGAAGCGTGGAAGGCGGGCATCGACCATCCGGTCCACGGACTCATCGGCGGCGCGGCGCCGCCGCTGCCGGTGATCGAGGGGCTGCTGCGCATGGGGATCAGGATCACCCAGATCTACGGGCTGACCGAGGTCTACGGCCCCGCGGCGGTTTGCGTGGAGCAGCCCGAATGGGACGACCTCGGCATCGGGGCACTGGCGGAACGTAAAGGACGGCAGGGCGTCCGCTACACCGCGCAGGAAGGCATGGACGTTCTGCATCCCGAACGCCTTGTACCGGTGCCGCGGGACGGGAAGACGATCGGCGAAGTCATGTTCCGCGGCAACATGACGATGAAGGGCTACCTGAAGAACCCCAAGGCCACGGCGGAAGCTTTTGCCGGCGGCTGGTTCCATTCGGGTGACCTCGCAGTCGTCTGCCCGGATGGCTATGTACAGATCCGGGACCGTTCCAAGGACGTCATCATTTCGGGCGGAGAGAATATCAACTCGCTGGAGGTGGAGGAGGTGCTCTACCGGCACCCTGCGGTGTGCGTGGCAGCCGTCGTCGCCCAGCCGGACGAGCGTTGGGGGGAGACGCCATGCGCCTTTGTCGAAGTCGTCGATGGCGCGAGGGTCGGCGAGCGCGAACTGATCGAACATTGCCGCGCCCACTTGGCGCACTTCAAGGCGCCGAAGAAGGTGGTCATCGGCCCCCTTCCCAGGACGTCGACCGGCAAGATCCAGAAGTTCCTCCTCAGGCAACGAGCAAGCTCCGACGCTTCCTGGCCCGGCCACGTACCGGCGTGAGTTCATCCGTGAATGTGTTCCGGTGGCCCGCCGAGCCTGCTCTCCACATTCGGGGTATCGGTGAGCGCCCGGCCGTGGCGGAGCAGAAGACTCGTGTTCGGCATCGCATTGGCAGCGAAGACCGGTTGATCGACCGCCTTTGCGACATCCTGCGCGAGATGCGTGACTGGCGAGGTGCCACCGCACGGCAGGCACGGCATCTGTCCAGGTGTCACGGTATCGGCTACCAGGCCGCGCTGCTCGTCCTCTATCGCGAGGAGATGCGTTCATCGTGCCCGAGGCGCATGGTGATCTGTCTTGCTGCGGCGGTGGAACTTGGCATTGACTTGAGCGGCTTCTCGACTGGATGCCGGATTGAGGAGGCTGAATTATCGTCGGAACTTCGGGTCATGTATTGGGTGGCATTACGGAGAGGCGCAGGGAGCCAATGGCCGAACTGATGGTGCCGGATGAGTATGAGGAGAGCGCGCCAAAGCGGGGGCTAAGTGGCAACGCGATGAACACTTGCTCCTGCGATGGAGGGATGCCATCGGTAGCCAATTATCCGATATTTTGAGAGGCGGTCCTCCGTCAGCGCCGAAGAGCCTGGCTGCCCACCGAGGGGAAGTGAACGGGAGGTCCGACAGGAGCCATTGTGGACCCTTGAATGGGCTAGATCTGGCGCTGCTGTGATGGTATCCCTGACGCGCTGTACCGGCAGCGATTTGGTACGCGGGCCGCCGGCTACCAGAGCCCGATGAAGGAGGAGGCTGGCCGATTAAATGACTACGCCCGGGACCCGCAGACCGTTGGTGCGATGAGTATAGGTCGCATGGGGCTCTCGACAAGCCCCGTTCCGCCGCGAACCAAAGCCGCAAGGTAAGCCGGGCTCCGTCCGAGTGGATGAGCGAGCGGCAAAATGTAGTTGGCAGTCGTCTCGACCAGGCCGCCGATGTCTATCTAGACTCGAGAAGCACGACAGCGTCGGCGGGAAGGGTTCGACCGGCTAGCGTAGCCGAGTCTCGATCGATCGATGGCGCCGAGGCCTGCAAGCGCGTTGTCGGTTTCGCTCAGGCCGAGCGTTGGCTGCAAGACCTTCCGAGCTCTTGACGTGATGTGGCGGGGATGCGCTAGACATCCCCGCTGAGTTGTGAGGATCGCATGGCGCACGCCGTCGCCGCACCAAGCGACAAATCCTCTCGGCGCGCAGCGGGTAGCGCGCCGAGTGCCAGGATCGGCATCGAAAGCGCCATTGGCTCGGCCAACGTGCCCGGCGCTTCACTGGATTGGCGGCACAATGCCAAGCTTTTCGGCCAGCATCCGCTCATACATGCCGAAGTGCGTGTCCACCTCCGTTTGACTGACCACCTCGACCTCCACGTTGACTTGGTCGGGCGCCAGTCCGAACATCGTGGCCAGTGCCAACTCTAGGTGGGGCGCCGCTTCTCGGTCTTTCGCGAAGGTCGTGCCGACACTGATCGTATAGGTCTTCTCGCCTTCTGCCGTGACCTCCACCAAGCGGGCCCGCGCACTCAAGTTATTCTCGATCGCAATTTTGGCCAGCTCCGCCATGCTCCGCGTTCTGTCGGTAGGGAAACCGCGGGCGCACCTAAGTCGCACCCGATGTTTGCCCAGCGTTAGCCATTCAGAATCGAATTCCATTGAAGTCTCCATCCGGATCGTCTCACTTAACTTCGATCTTCCTGACCGCAGGCTGCGATGAGTCAGTCTTGGGTAGGCGTAGTGTCAATAGTCCTCTTTCGAATTTCCCATCAACGTGATCCACGTCGACACCATCCGGCAGAGGAATACTGCGCATGAATGCGCCGTACGCTCGCTCCAGACGGTAGCAGCCGTTCTCTTCGCTCCGAATTTCCTGCTTCTTATCACCCCGCAAGAGCAGGGCGCCATCTTCGATGGTGGTCTGCAGGTCTTCGCGGTCCATACCGGGCAGCTCAGCCGTGATCCTCAGGGCCTCGCCATCGTCGACCACATCGATCCGAGGTTGAAAGCGAGACGAACTGAAGTCGCCGAACCATCGATCCAAACCACCGAAGCCCGCGCCCGGTTCGGGCAGGAATTCTCCCATCGCTCGCCAGGGATCGCTAGAAAACAGCCGCGAAACGTCAGGCCAGTCGGGCGTGCCGTGCCTCGGCGCGGGGAGGTTTGACGCATTCCCCATCGGTTACTTGTTAGCTGTCGTCTTCCGTAGGAACTTTAAGGGGTTCCATTTGCCCAGTTCCGTTTTCATCTTACCCTCCTGCCAAATGCTCATTTGATAGCAACGAATGACCGTCGGCAACGACCGGTCGCGCCCTGCCATCGGCGACGCCGCAAAGGCCCAGCCATGGTGGTGGGGCCACCGATACGGTCATCCGCGTCTTCTGGGGGGCGACGGCGGCGCCCACCCGGACGCCACCTTTTCCAGTGCCGCGGATGGCCCTTCAGCATTCACCCGGCGGTAACCGCAATGCGACGTGGCCGCGCTTCGTCCGGCGTGGGATCGTCAGCTTCAGCACGCCATCCTGCAGGTGCGCGTCAATCTTCGACGTATCGAACTCGGGACTCAGAGAAAACGCGCGTGCGAAGTGCGGCTCGCGAATTTCCGCATGTTGCACCCGCAGGCCAGACGGTGTCGGCACCACGGCTTCCGCCTCGATATGTAGGTTGCCATCGTGGACATTCACATTGAGCTTGTCCTTGGTGACGCCCGGCAGGTCGGCCCAGACGGTGACACCATTGCTGTCCTCGAAGATGTCGACTGCGGGAAGCAGCGTGACTCTGGGCGTTGGCCTGTCTTCCTGGCGTTTTGCAACCGCGCTCTGGTCGCGTTCAACGACTTGGGTAGTGTCGCTCATGGCATTCTCCTCACATTACTGGACGGTGATCGCCCGAGGCCTCGAGGATTCGTGCTTGCCAATGCTGATCGACAGGCAGCCGTTGGCGTAGCGCGCCTGCACCTTGTCGGGATCAGCGTTCTGCGGCAGTTCGACGACGCGCCGGAACGTGCCGACGAAGCGCTCCTGTGCGTACGGCCGTGCCTCGGGGTCATCCTCCGACTGCGCCGCTTCGCGCTCGCCGCTGATCGTCAGCAACCCCTTGTCGATCGAGACCTCAAGCTTGTCTTGCTTGATGCCCGGGGCAAACGCGACGACTTCGATCGAGTCGTCCGTCGTGCCAATGTTGACGGCTGGGAATGCCCCGAAGCGGCCGGAGCGGATGCTGGACGGGAACCCGCCGAACAAGCTCACCATCTGCCGTTGCAGGCGGTCGAACTCGCTGAACAGATCGGTTCCGAAAAAGAGATCACTCATGGTCGTATCCTCCTGATGCAGCAAGG
The DNA here is from genome assembly GCF_044627735.1 of Cupriavidus sp. CuC1. Lineage (NCBI taxonomy): Bacteria > Pseudomonadati > Pseudomonadota > Betaproteobacteria > Burkholderiales > Burkholderiaceae > Cupriavidus > Cupriavidus sp. CuC1. The sequence goes on from NZ_JBIUHC010000102.1 coordinate 33,215, forward strand.
AGGCGAACGGGCAACGCGCTCCCACCCGCCTGCCAAGCCGCTGGCAAACAAACAGAAACACGCAGCGCGCAACAACGCGACTGCCTGAGCAAAATTAAAATAGGCAATCTGTTGCCGGTTTTCAAGAGGCAAGCGTTCAAGTTTTCCCTTGAAGGCAAGCCGGCTATCCCTATCTTTCGTATGTGAACATCTCGCACACGTGGGCGGCCTCCATTCGGCTTGCGGGCTAGCACCGTGGCCAGTTGTGGACGAAAAGACCCTACGGCCCTCACAGGGAAGCAACGATGATGAGGCAGAATTCGCGCCAACTCCTAGAGGCAACGGCGGGCAGCGGCGTTCATAGTCAGTGGCCGGCTGCCGGGTGACTACGCCAGAGGGCGACCAAGCTTGACCAGAGCTACGTCCAGGCCGGGCCTGGCGATAGAGTGAGTACCAAGGTCATTGACGTGATGGTCGAGTTCGCGCGGGCGTTGGACCTGACGGTAATAGCCGAGGGCGTGGAAACCGAGGACCAGCGGGCTAGGCTTATTTCCAGGGGAGTACGCCTTGCGCAGGGCTACCTCTTCGGCCGGCCGATGGCGCTTTCGTCCTTGCGCCGCTGGCTAGGCGAGCGTGTGCACGGCGTGCCGGTATCAAGGGCCGGATATGGAACTTTAAATGACTTTGGGGATTCCGCACCCTAATATGTTAAGGAAGCCTTAAGCCCAGCCCGGAGAGGCTCATGCCCCCGGCTTCCCTCTCAATTCGCTTCGTCGATGTCTATCTATCTGGAAGGGTGAACCATGAGGAATGAAAGTGGCAGCCTGCGCAAGGATCTCGATGCATTTCGGCTGCAGTGGCGCGTTCTGAGCTTCTATGAGCGCTTCGAGCAGATCGTTGCCCACGTCCTGAGCGCAGTGGTTTCCGTGATCATTGTCGTATCGCTTTGGCAACTGATACGCGCGGTCACCATGTTGCTTATGTCGGGCGCACTGAACCCGCTGGATCATGGGACGTTTCAATCGGTGTTCGGCATGGTCATGACACTGCTGATCGCAATGGAGTTCAAGCATTCAATCACCAGGGTTATGTTGCGGCGCGACCACATTGTCCAGGTCAAGACCGTCATCCTCATTGCCCTGTTGGCGATAGCGCGCAAATTCATCATTCTCGACCCGGCCACGGCGCCCGCGCATATCGCTGCTCTTGCGGCTGCATTGGTTGCGCTCGGCATCGTTTACTGGCTGATGCGCCAGCGCGACGACCCGGTTGATGCCGCGCTAGCTGAGCAAGGCAAACCTGCGCTTATGAAGGCGGCGCATCACCGAGGCATGGAACGGGACGGCAACCATCAGGATGCGAATGCCTGAGCGACTCGTGGCCTTCTCGAAAGCGGACATCCGCGTCATGGTTCTGGTCAGCCTTCGCCAGCGATCCGCGAACGGCTTAAAGGGCCGATGGGATAGGGGTAGGAAACGGCGAGCGCCATCCCCTCCCTCCGAACCCGGTGTGCGGTTTTCCCACAGGGCTCTCCAGTCAGTTGTTTGCACATCGGGATTGGCGCGCCCTCGAACATCGCAACCGGGCAAAACAGCGCCTGGACGCAGCGGCGCCGTCGAGGCCCATGCCAGCGCACGAAGGGATGCCTGACCGTCCAGTCCTGCGACAGTCCTGAACGGCCGGTTTTCCCTAACTGCGCAGTCACCCTCACTTTTCCCCAAGGCGGCCGGCGGTCTCCGGAACGATCGCCGCACCGGCCAGGTAAATGGCAGTGACCACCGCGACGAAGATCCCCAGCACTTTTGGCAGGTCGGCGGGGGTGCTCGCGCACAGCGACGCAAACGTCGGCATCATGCCGCCGATGGCAAAGCCGATATTCCATGACAGGCCAGTCCCCGTGGCACGGATGCTGGTGGGGAACCGTTCGTTCAGGAAAATGAGGATCGGAGCAAAACCCATGCTGCCCAGCATCGCCAGCGCCACGGCATACATGCCAAGCGTGGTGACATCCGGTACCGCGGGCATCCATTGGTAGATCAACGGCAGCAGCACCACGTTCAAAGCGCCGATCAGCAGGAAGGATCGCTTGCGACCAATCAGCGTGCTGAGGTGACCGGCAAATATCGATGCCACGATAACGCCGACACTGCTGGCCATCAGGATGGCCGCGGATGCGCCCGCCGGAGCCTTTACCACGACCTTGAGGAAGGTCGGCAGATAGCCTGAGGTCAGGTAGTAGGCGCTGCCACCGCCGATCGTGAGCAGGATGTTGACAACAAGGACGCCGCGGTACTTGCTGGAGAACAGGACACGCAACGGGTTCTCAACCGGAGCGGCATGTCCCTTGGCCGCCTGCAACTGCTTCCACAGCGGCGACTCCTCCAGCGAATTGAAGATGAATAGGCCGAGCACCGAGCTGATGATGCCGGAGAAGAACATGCAGCGCCAACCCCAGGTGTCGAACGCATCCCCGGGAAACAGCGCGGTCATTGCCATGTAGGTGATGGAAGCCAGCAGTGCCCCGATACCCGCGCCACCGCCGCCAACCAGCCCCGAGACGGCGCCGCGCCAGGACGGCGGCACCGATTCAGTGCCGATGGTGTGGGTGGATGCCACCACGCCGCCGACAAAGATCCCCTGCACCAGCCGCAGCAGGATGAACAAGGCTGGCGCAAGCAGGCCCACCTGTCCCACCGTGGGCAGCAGCCCGAACGCCGCCGTGGACAAGCCAACGCCGGTAACCGCAACCACCATCGCGCCCTTGCGGCCGTGGCGGTCGGCATAGGAGCCGAAAATCGCGGAGCCGAGCGGACGCATCAGCAGCGTCACGGCAAAAGACGCATACACTGCCGCCAGCGACAGCATGGCGTGCTCCGACGGGAAAAACAGCCTGCCGATCACCGGCGCCACGAACAGCAGGATGAACAGGTCGAACAGGTCCAGCGCCCATCCCATGCAGGACGCCGTCACGGCACCAAACACCTGGCGATTGCTCGCCGCTGGCAGCGCCTCGCTGATCGTCTCTGTACTCTTCTTTGCTACGGCTTCCATTGTTGTCTCCTTTGATTTGGATCTCTGCTTGGATCATTACGGCAGCGATGGCGCCCGGGCGGTGCCTTGCCGGCAGGCGAGCGCTCCCCCGCGATGCTTGCGCCGTGGCAGCGGGCATCGTTATCCGGTCAGTTCGTCCGGGATGCGGGCGGCCTTGCCGGCGCGCCCGCGATTTCCATCAGCTGCCGCGGAACGCCGGCTTGCGCTTGCCGTGGAAGGCTTCCACGCCTTCGCGGAAATCGTCCGAGCTGCGCAGGCGGCTATAGCAATGCCCTTCCAGCTCGATGGCGATCGACAGCGGCGCGTCCTCGGTGTCGTTGAGCAGCTTCTTGGCGGTGCGCTGCGCCAGCGGCGAGAAGCCGCGCAGTTCGTCGACCAGCGCATCGGTGGCGGCTTCCAGCTCGGCGTCGGCCACGCATTCCACCGCGATGCCCCAATCGTAGGCTTCTTTGCCCGAGATACGGCGCGAGCGCATCACGATGTCCTTGGTGCGGCCGATGCCTACCATCTTCTGCAGGCGCGCCGAGCCGCCCGAGCCAGGGATTTGCCCGAGCTTCTGCTCCGGCAGCGCGTACTGCGTGGTCTCGGTGGCGATGCGGAAGTCGCAGGCCAGCGACAGCTCAAAGCCCACGCCGAAGCAATAGCCGCGGTTGGCGGCAATCACCGGCTTGCTGCAGCGCGCCGGCGCCGCCACGTTCCAGGCCAACTGCGAGACGTGCTCGGGCGAGGCCTCCAGGAAGCCCTTGATATCGCCGCCGCTGGAGAAATGCTCGCCCTGCGAGCGCAGCACGATCACGCGCACGCGCTCGTCGGCATCCAGTGCTTCGATGACGGCGCGCAGCTGGTCGCGCGCCGCCATGGCGATCACGTTGTACGGCGGACGGTGCAGGATGATGTCCGCGCGCTCGCGCGCGGCATTGATCTCCACGGAGAAGCCGTCGAGCTGTTGCAGGCGTTGCTGGTCGGGATGGATCAGTTCGGTTCCTTGGGTCATGTCTTACTCCTTGATCGTGTCGACAGGCGTGGCGTCCGCTGCCTGGTTGGGGTTGGGGTTGGGGTTGAGATTGAGGTCAGGGTTGCCGGAATGCGAGGCTGGCTCGTACTCGCCGGCGGAGAGCTTGCGGCGCAGGATCTTGCCGACCGGCGACCTGGGGATCTCCTCCACGAAGACGTAATCGCGCGGGCGCTTGAAGTTCACCAGGTCCGAGCCGCGGCAGTAGGTATCCAGTGCCTGCGCATCGACGTTGCCGCGCGACTTGACGAAGGCCACCACCTTCTGGCCCCAGCGCGGGTCCGGCACGCCGGCCACCGCCACTTCGTCCACTGCCGGATGCAGCGACAGCACCGACTCGATATCGACCGGCGAGATGTTCTCGCCGCCGCTGATGATCATGTCGTCGACCCGGCCGCTGACGAAGAGGTCGCCCTCGGCGTCGAAGTAGCCGGTGTCGCCGGTGAAGTACCAGCCGTCGCGCAGCGACTTGGCATTGGCGTCGTCGCGGTTCCAGTAGCCTTCGAAGGCCTCATCGCCGCGCAGGTCGGCGATGATCTGGCCTTCCTCACCGGTGGCCGCCAGATCGTCGGGCGAGCGGGCGTCCAGGCGCACCACGCGCAGGCGCGTGTTGATGCCGGCGCGCCCCGCGCTGCCGGGCTTGCGGGTTGCGCGCTGGTCGATGCTGAAGGTGTACACCTCGGATGAGCCGTAGTGGTTCACGAACAGCTCCGGCTCGAAGGCCAGCGCAAGGCGGCGCAGCAGGCCGTCGCTCATCGCCGCGCCGGCAAAGCCGAGCTTGGTCGCGGTGCGGATCGCCGAGGGATCGAATCCTGGATCGGCCAGCAGGTCGTGGTACAGCGTCGGCACCAGGTACAGGCAGGTGATCCGGTGGGTGGCGATCTCCTGGAGCGCCTGCCCGGCGTTCCAGCGCCGCACGCAGACGAACAGGCCGTCCACCAGCGCCATCGCCAGCAGCGAGCGCACGCCCATGGTGTGGTAAAGCGGCATCACGCCAAGGGTGCGCTCGCCATGGCGATACAGGTTCTGGGCCACGTGGGCGAGCGCGGCGGCGCGCTCCTGCCGGTGCCGGCGCGGCACGCCCTTGGGCTTGCCGGTGGTGCCCGA
>NZ_JBIUHC010000103.1:0-37118 GCF_044627735.1 Cupriavidus sp. CuC1
GACCATCTGCCGTTCGCGGCGCGAGGGGCTGCGCCGTTTCGGGTGTGGCTGGTTTCGTGGTTTTGTCTCGGAGGGCAAGCGCGGTGATGTTCGACCGTGACCCTCGCGGACCGGGCCACCGTGCCCACCACGAAACCAGCAACGTGGGCAGCATCGCGGCCCTTCGAACCGCGGACGGCAGATGTGGGAATGGTCACCGCACACGAGGTCAGGGGCCTCACCACCCCTTGGCTTTTGTTTTGTGGTTGGCTTTGATTTTTGCGGCGTTGGCTTTTGCACCCAAGGGCCGTACGACATCCCCCTGCGGGGGCTGCCGGTCACTCTTCTTTGCGCGGCAAAGAAGACTAACGAGAAGAAAGCCGCCCTGCCGGGAGCAGAGCAATAAGGCTGTTCGATGGGGGTGGTTGCGTCGTACGGCCCTGAGTGTTGGCTGGCGTGTCCTACCGGCCTGGAGGTCATCGTAACTGCATGACCCATGGGTTTCGTCGTGCGGCCCCTGACCTCGTGTGCGGTGCACGTTCGACCATCTGCCGTTCGCGGCGCGAGGGGCTGCGCCGTTTCGGGTGTGGCTGGTTTCGTGGTTTTGTCTCGGAGGGCACGCGCGGTGATGTTCGGGCGTGAACCCTCGCGGACGGGCCACGGTGCCCACCACGAAACCAGGGGCGCTGAAAGCAAGGCGCCGGCAGCGCCGGTACGGCAGGGCATCAAATGGCCGGGCGTTCGCCGCCAGAGACAAAACCACGAAACCAGCAACGTGGGCACCATCGCGGCCCTTCGCACCGCGAACGGCAGATGTGGGAATGGTCACCGCACACGAGGTCGGGGGCCGCACCACGATACCCATGGGTCATGCAGTTGTGATGATCTTCAGGCCGGTAGGACCCGCCAGCCAACACTCAGGGCCGTACGACGCAACCACAGAGGCAAAAACAGCCTTATTGCTCTGCCCCCGGCAGGGCGGCTTTCTTTTCGTTAGTTTTCTTTGCCGGTCAAAGAAAAGTGACCGGCAGCCCCCGCAGGGGGATGTCGTATGGCTCTTGGGTGCAAAAGCCAACGCCGCAAAAATCAAAGCCCAACCACAAACCAAGAGCCAACGGTTCTGCCCTTGTCCAACACCCCCCACTATCCCGGCAACACCTGCTCCCCCACCCCCCATACCCCCGACACCACCTTCTCCAGCCAAAACGCCCCAATGATCGTCTTGACGTCGGTAATCCGCCCCGAGCGCACCCAGTCGATCACCTGCCCCGCGGGCACGATAAACGTCTCGAGGAATTCGCCTTCATCGAGCTGCGCCGGCCCGGCGGTCAGATCCCGCGCCAGGAAGATATCGATAAACTCGGTGGAATATGAAATGACGGGATGGATGCGCGTCAGGTAATCCCAGCGCCGCGCGCTGTAGCCGGTTTCCTCGCGGAGCTCGCGCTCGCCGCAGCGCTGCGCGCCTTCCTGGGGATCCAGCTTGCCAGCAGGAAACTCAAGCATCACCTCGCCAACCGGATAGCGGTACTGCCGCTCCAGCAGCACGGTGCCGTCGTCGAACAGCGGGATCATCATCACCGCGCCGGGATGCAGCACGTATTCGCGCCCGGCATGCTTGCCGTCGGGCAGCTTGACGATATCTTGCTTGAGCGTGAGGAATTTGCCTGTGTGCAGCGTGGCGGACGCCACGCACACTTCTTTCAGGCCTTGATCGTCGCCAGCGGCGATCTCGCCGGCGTCCAGCGTGTCAATCTTGTCGCTCATGAAAGCTCCGGGTCCGGACGCGGCCGGCCCGGGCGCCTTCGCTACCCGGCCTCAGGCCGCGCGATGTTTGACGAGGTACTGCCAGGTGAAGCCCGGGAAGGCAAACACCAGCATCATGCAGGCGGTGATGGCGTAGAACTGCCAGCCCTGCGCGAAGGCGTTGCCCAGCCCCGCCTCCACGGCGAAGCCGGCCAGGCCTGCCGCCACATACCAGGTGATCAACTCGGCCAGCCTCATCCACAGCGGCTTCCTGGCGAAGCGCAGCGGAATCAGCGCAAACAGGCGCTGGTTGATAAACGGCAGGTTGGCACAGACCAATGCCAGCAAGATGACAAACCAGCCCGCCGCGGATGCACTCATATCGCTACGCCGCCGTCGTGCATCAGGACGCCAGCGAGGCGCGGATGGCCTGGTAGCACAGGTTCATCAGCGCTGCCGGGAACAGGCCCAGGGCAATGATCACCGCGCCGTTCAGGGTCAGCATCGAGCGCAGGCCCATCGACGATTCCAGCTTGACGTCGTCGGTCGGCGCGTCGAAGTACATCAGCTTGACCACGCGCAGGTAGTAGAACGCGCCGATCAGCGAGAACAGCACCGCGACCACGGCCAGCCAGGTCATGCCGCTGCGGACCACCGCCTCGAGTACGGCCAGCTTGGCGTAGAAGCCCATGGTCGGCGGGATGCCGGCCAGCGAGAACATCATCACCAGCATCAGCAGCGCGTACCACGGATTCTTGCGCGACAAGCCCTTGAGGTCGTCCAGGGTCTCGGCCTCGAAATCCTTGCCGGCGCGCAGCAGGATGATGCCGAAGGTGCCCAGCGTGGTGATCACGTAGGTCACGGCGTAGAACATCGACGAACCGTAGGCGCTGGCGGCGCCGTCGGCCTTGCCGTCGGCCACGCCGGAAAGCATGCCCAGCAGCAGGAAGCCCATGTGCGAGATGGTGGAATACGCCAGCATCCGCTTCAGGTTGGTCTGCACGATGGCGGTCAGGTTGCCGATCGCCAGCGAGGCCACAGCCAGCACGACCAGCATCACTTGCCAGTCCACCGCCAGCGGCAGCAGGCCTTCCACAAGCAGGCGCAGCGCCATGGCGAAGGCGGCAAGCTTCGGTGCGCCGGCGATCAGCAGCGTCACCGCGGTCGGCGAGCCCTGGTAGATATCGGGAATCCACATGTGGAACGGCGCGGCGCCCATCTTGAACGCAATGCCCGCCACCAGGAAGACCACGCCAAAGGCCAGCATGGTGGTGTTGACGCGGCCCGACTCCACGACGCGGAACACTTGGCCGAGGTTGAGCGAACCGGTAGCACCGTACAGCATGGACATGCCGTACAGCAGGAAGCCCGAGGCCAGCGCGCCCAGCACGAAATACTTGATGGCCGATTCGGACGTCACACGGTTATCGCGGCGCAGCGCCACCAGCGCGTAGGACGCCAGCGACAGCAGTTCCAGGCCCAGGTACAGGGTCAGGAAGTTGTTGCCGGTGATCATCACGATCTGGCCGCCGAGCGTAAACAGCGCGAGCATGTAGAACTCGCCGCTGTACATGTCGCGGTCAGCCAGGTAGCTGCGCGTATAGACCAGCGTGACGAACAGCGCGCCGGAGGCGAAGGCCGACAGCACATTGGCCATCGGATCCACCACCACCAGGTTGGTGAAGGCGTAGTGCGTCTCGCCGGCGGCGGCGTTCAGGCCGAACCACACGGTCAGCACGAGCGTGGTGAGCAGCGACAACGGATAGGCCACGCTGGACCGGGTCTTGCCGCGGGCAAGGTCGATCCAGTTGACCGCGGCGATCGCGATCGCCAGGAAAATGATTGGCGCCACAGGTGCCAATGTCGAGGACGGTTGCATGTTTGTTTCTCTCCCCGATTACAGCTTCGACTGCGCCACGTGCGACAGCAGGTTCACAACGGAGGCGTGCATCACATCGGTGAAGGGTTTCGGATACAGGCCCATATAGAGCGTCGCGATCGCCAGCAGGCCGAGCATGAAGAACTCGCGCTTGTTCAGGTCGACCAGTTCGGCCACGTGCTTGTGCACCACGTCGCCAAAAATCACGCGCTTGACCATCCACAGCGAATAGGCGGCGCCCAGGATCAGCGCGGTGGCTGCCAGCAGGCCGATCCAGAAGTTGAACTTGACCGCGCCCAGGATCACCATGAACTCGCCGACGAAACCCGAGGTGGCCGGCAAGCCGCAGTTGGCCATGCCAAAGAACACCGACAGCGCCGCGAACTTCGGCATGGTGTTCACCACACCGCCGTAGTCGGCGATCTGGCGCGAGTGCACGCGGTCATACAGCACGCCGATGCAAAGGAACATGGCGCCCGAGATAAAGCCGTGGGAGATCATCTGGATGATGCCGCCCTCGATGCCGATCTCGTTGAAGATGAAGAAGCCCAGCGTGACGAAGCCCATGTGGGCGATCGACGAATACGCCACCAGCTTCTTCATGTCGGCCTGCACCATCGCGACCAGGCCGATGTAGATCACGGCGATCAGCGAGATGGTGATGATGAAGGTGGCCATGCTATGGCTGGCATCCGGCGCGATCGGCAGCGAGAACCGCAGGAAACCGTAGGCGCCCAGCTTCAGCATGATGGCGGCCAGCACCACCGAACCACCGGTCGGCGCCTCCACGTGCGCGTCCGGCAGCCAGGTGTGGACCGGCCACATCGGCACCTTGACCGCGAAGGCCAGGAAGAACGCGATGAACAGGGCGATCTGCTCGTTCATCGACAGCTTGGCCTGGTGCCATTCGAGGATGTCGAAGGTGCCGGTCTTGCTGTACAGGTACAGCAGCGCGACCAGCGTCAGCAGCGAGCCGAGCAGCGTGTAGAGGAAGAACTTGAAGGCTGCGTACACACGGTTCGGGCCGCCCCAGACGCCGATGATGATGTACATCGGGATCAGCGTGGCTTCGAAGAACACGTAGAACAGCATGCCGTTGAGCGCGCAGAACACGCCGACCATCAGGCCCGACAGGATCAGGAACGAGGCCATGTACTCGGCCACGCGCTCAGTGATCACTTCCCAGGCGGAGATCACCACGATCACCGTGATGAAGGCGGTCAGCACCACGAACCACATCGAGATGCCGTCGACACCCAGGTGGTAGCTGATGTTGAAGCGCTCGATCCAGTTCGACTTCTCGACGAACTGCATGGCAGCCGTGGAACGGTCGAAGTGCAATACCAGCGGCAGCGTCACGACGAAGCTGGCGATCGAGCCGAACAGCGACATCCAGCGGACGTAGCCGGGACTACGGTCGGAACCCGAGGCAAGGACCAGCAAGCCAAAAAAGATTGGCAGCCAGATAGCGAAAGACAGAACCATTTTCTAGTTTTCCTTACTTGGCGCTCACCGTGGCGAACGAGGTGCCGAACACCGTCATCGTCAGCAGTATCAACATGCCCAGGATCATGGCGAATGCGTAGTGATAGATGTAGCCGGATTGCAGGTAACGGCTTACCGACGCGAACCAGGCCACCACGCGCGCGGCACCGTTGACCACCAGCCCGTCGATCAGGCCCTGGTCGCCGCCCTTCCACAGGCCGGTGCCGAGCAGACGGGCACCGCGGGCAAACACGACCTGGTTGATCGCGTCCATGTAGTACTTGTTGTCGAGCAGCGCGTACAGGCCCGAGAAACGTTGCTTGATGGCAGCCGGGATGTCCGGGCGCTTCATGTAGAAGAACCAGGACAGCACCACGCCGGCGATCGCCAGCCACAGCACCGGCGTGGTCAGCGAATGCAGGCCCATCGCCACCCAGCCGTGGAAGGCTTGTCCAAGCTCTTCCATCGCATGGTGGTTCTCGCCGACGTAGATCACGTCCTTGAAGGCCACGCCGTGCTTGAAGAAGTCGCCGAACAGCATCGGACCGATCGCGATGGCGCCGATCACCACCGAAGGGATCGCCAGCAGCACCAGCGGCAGCGTGACAACCCACGGCGACTCCTGCGGCTTCTCGCCCGGGGACAGGCCGTGATGATGGTCGGCCGTGACTTCCTCGTCTTCGTGGTTGCCCGCGTGATGCGCGTGGTGGTCTTCCTTGCCGAAACGCTCTTCGCCGTGGAACACCAGGAAGTACATGCGGAAGGAGTAGAACGCCGTGACGAACACGCCGGCCAGCACCGCGAAGTAAGCAAAGCCGGAGCCCGGGATATGCGACTCGGCCACGGCCTCGATGATCGAGTCCTTGGAGTAGAAGCCCGCGAAGAACGGCGTGCCGATCAGCGCCAGCGAGCCCACCAGCGAGGTGATCCAGGTGATCGGCATGTACTTGCGCAGGCCACCCATGTTGCGGATGTCCTGGTCGTGGTGCATGCCGATGATGACCGAGCCGGCCGCCAGGAACAGCAGTGCCTTGAAGAACGCGTGGGTCATCAGGTGGAACACGGCCACCGAGTAAGCCGAGGCGCCCAGGGCAACCGTCATGTAGCCGAGCTGCGACAGCGTGGAGTAAGCCACCACGCGCTTGATGTCGTTCTGGATGATGCCCAGGAAGCCCATGAACAGCGCGGTAATGGCGCCGATGACCAGCACGAACGACAGCGCGGTGTCCGACAGCTCGAACAGCGGCGACATGCGCGCGACCATGAAGATGCCGGCCGTCACCATGGTGGCGGCGTGGATCAGGGCGGAGATCGGGGTCGGGCCTTCCATCGAGTCAGGCAGCCAGACGTGCAGCGGGAACTGGGCCGACTTGCCCATGGCGCCGATGAACAGGCAGATGCAGGCGACCGTGATCATCAGCCAGTCGGTGCCCGGGAAGATCACCGTGGCGAGCTGGTCGCGCGCGGCGAAGACGTCGGTGTAGTTCATGCTGCCGCTGTAGGCCAGCAGCAGGCCGATGCCGAGAATGAAGCCGAAGTCACCCACGCGGTTGACCAGGAAGGCCTTCAGGTTGGCGAAGATGGCGGTCGGGCGGGTGTACCAGAAGCCGATCAGCAGGTAGGACACCAGGCCCACAGCTTCCCAGCCGAAGAACAGCTGCAGGAAGTTGTTGCTCATCACCAGCATCAGCATCGAGAAGGTGAACAGCGAGATGTAGGCGAAGAAGCGGTTGTAGCCGGGGTCTTCGCTCATGTAGCCGACGGTGTAGATGTGCACCATCAGCGAGACGAAGCTCACCACCACCATCATCATCGCGGTCAGCGAGTCGACCAGGAAGCCCACTTCCATCTTCAGGTCGCCGATCTTCATCCACTCGTACACGGTGGCGTTGAAGCTCGCGCCGTTCATGACGTCCATCAGCACGATGATCGACAGCAGGCAGGAAATCGCCACACCGAGAATCGTCACGGTGTGGGCCAGCGTGCGGCCGGCGCGCGTCTCCGAGGAGATCATGCCGAAGAACTTGGTGCCGAACAGGCCGGCGATGGCTGCACCGGCGAGCGGTGCGAGCGGAATCGCCAGTAGCAGGTTGGGGTCGAGCGTGGTTGCCATAGGACGCTTAGTGGTGTGCGGTCGGAGAACGGTCTTGGTTCATAACGTAGCGACGGGGATCAGCCCTTGAGGGTATCCATGTCGTCCACGTTGATCGTGTCCAGGTTGCGGAACAGCACGACCAGGATTGCAAGGCCGATTGCCGATTCGGCCGCAGCCACCGTGAGGATGAAGAAAACGAAAACCTGTCCTGCCAGGTCGCCCAGATAGTGCGAAAAGGCGATGAAGTTCATATTGACCGCAAGCAGCATCAGCTCGATCGCCATCAGCAGCACGATCACGTTCTTGCGGTTCAGGAAAATACCAACGATGCTGATGGCGAACAGAATCGCACCGAGCACGAGGAAATGGGCGAGAGAGAGCACAGCGTTTCTCCGGGCTTTTAGTTCTTGTTAGCGGCAGCCGCGGCATCCGGGCTGGCTTGGGTGCCGGCACGGGCTTCGCTGGGCATCGAGACCAGGCGCACGCGGTCCTGGCGACGGGTACGCAACTGCACGCCGACGTCTTGCGCCTTGCTATCCTTGCGGTGGCGCAGCGTCAGCGCCACGGCGGCGATGATGGCCACCAGCAGAATGATGCCGGCCACTTCGAAGGCGTAGTTGTAGTCGGTGTAGATCAGCTTGCCGAGCTCGGCGGTGTTGGAGTATTCCGGGCCGTGTACCACGTTGTTCAGCGGCGTGGTCGTGCCGATGAAGTTACGCACCAGCACGGTGGCCATTTCCGCAATGATCATCGCGCCGACCACCGAGGCCAGCGGCACATAGGTCCAGAAGTCCCGTCGCAGGTGTTCGATGTCGACATCGATCATCATCACCACGAACAGGAACAGCACCATCACCGCGCCCACATACACGAGCACCAGCAGGATGGCGAGGAATTCGGCCTTCAGCAGCATCCAGATCGCGGCTGCCGTAAAAAACGCCAGCACGAGGAACAGTGCGGAGTGCACCGGGTTCTTCGCGGTGATGACTTTCAGTGCGGAGAGCACCAGCACCAGCGCAAAGACATAGAAGATGGTGGTCGTGAGTTCCATGGTCCTGTCGGATCCTCTCTGAGCCTTCCGGCACAAGCCACCCCCGGTGGCCTGCCCCTTGCGGCATCCTTTTCGTTAGCCCCGCACGGGGCCCGATTCACTATTCATTGGCAACGTCCGCCAGACTCAGCGCACGCGCCCTGTAATGCGCCTTATCAGCGGTACTTGGCGTCCGCGGCCTTGGCCGCGGCGATCTGCGGTTCGTAGCGGTCGCCCACGGCCAGCAGCATGTCCTTGGTGAAGTACAGGTCGCCGCGCTTCTCGCCGTGGTATTCGAGGATATGCGTCTCGACGATGGCGTCGACCGGGCAGGCTTCTTCGCAGAAGCCGCAGAAAATGCACTTGGTCAGGTCGATGTCATAGCGCGTGGTGCGGCGGGTGCCGTCGGCGCGGGCATCGGACTCGATGGTGATGGCCACGGCCGGGCAAACCGCTTCGCACAGCTTGCAGGCGATGCAGCGCTCTTCCCCGTTGGGGTAGCGGCGCAGCGCGTGCAGGCCGCGAAAACGCGGCGACATCGGCGTTTTCTCTTCGGGGAACTGGACTGTGATCTTGCGCGCGAAGAGATAGCGCCCGGTCAGAGCCATGCCCTTGAAGAGTTCCTTCAGGAGCAGGCTGTTGAAGAAGTCCTTGATGGCGAGCAGCATGACGATTGCTTCCTAATGATTCCACAGGGCGCCGCCGAATGCGGTTGCGCCCTTGCTTTGGCCGTTCAGTGCCAGATATTCCAGGGCGACCGGATCCAGATCGCCACGATGATCAGCCAGCCCACGGTCAGCGGGATGAAGATCTTCCAGCCCAGGCGCATGATCTGGTCATAGCGGTAGCGCGGGAACGAAGCACGGATCCAGATAAACACCGACAGCAGCAGGAATACCTTGATCAGCAGCCAGAAGAAGCCCGGGACCGCATTGGTGATGAAGCTTTCGAACGGCGGCGCCCAGCCTCCCAGGAACATCAACGCGGTCATCGTCGAGATGACGATCATGTTGATGTACTCAGCCAGGAAGAACAGCGCGAAGCCCATGCCCGAGTACTCGATCATGTGGCCGGCCACGATTTCCGACTCGCCTTCCACCACGTCGAACGGGTGGCGGTTGGTTTCGGCCACGCCGGAGATGAAGTACACGCCGAACATGGGCAGCAGCGGCAGCCAGTTCCACGACAGTACGTTGATCCCCATATTGGCGAAGTAGCCGGTGTTCTGCGAGTTGACGATCGCCGACAGGTTCAGGCTGCCCGACACCATCAGCACCGTCACCAGGGCGAAGCCCATGGCGATTTCATACGACACCATCTGCGCCGCGGCGCGCATGGCGCCGATGAAGGCGTACTTGGAGTTGGAGGCCCAGCCGGCCAGGATCACGCCGTAGACGCCGACCGAGCTGATCGCCATCACGTACAGCAGGCCGGCGTTGACGTTGGCCATCACCACTTCGGCCTGGAACGGAATCACCGCCCAGATCGCCACCGCGGGCATCAGCACCATCAGCGGGGCAACCAGGTACATGCCCCGGCTGACCTGCGTGGGCATCATCACTTCCTTGAGCAGCAGCTTGAGCACGTCGGCGATCGGCTGCAGCAGGCCTAGCGGGCCGACCCGGTTCGGGCCGATACGCACGTGCATCCAGCCAATCAGCTTGCGCTCCCACAGGATCAGGTAGGCCACGCACAACAGCAGCGGCACCACAATGACCACGGCGCGAATCAGGATCCACAGCGGCGTCCAGGCGCCGCCGAAGAGATTCTGTCCTTGCGAGGTAATCCAGTCGATCATGTTTCTTTCTCGCTCTTCTTATGCCGTGGCCGCCGGCTCGGCCGCGCCTTTCGCGGTGGCGGCCAGGTCGATGGCTTTCTCTACGGTGACGGTGCCGAACGGTGCGCCCAGCGTGGTCGCGGCAACGGTGCCCGCGGACACGCGCACGGTGCCGGCAGGCAACGCGGCTTCGAGGGCGGCCGGCAGCACCACGCTGCCCTGCCCTTGCGTCACGCGCACCGGGTCGCCAGCCTGCACGCCCAGCGAGGCGAACAGGTCGGCCGACAGGCCGGCTTGCATGGCGCGGCGCGCGGCTGCGGACAGCTGCAGCGAATCGGCACGGCGCACGATCGGGTCGGCGTGGTAGATCGGCACATCGGCGATGCGCTCGATGATCCCACCTGCCGCCCGGGCGGTCACGCGGATGGCCGCGTCGGTGCCGTTGTTCAGTTGCGGTGCGACCGGCTTGGCCAGCACTTCGTCGCGCACGCTCTCGGCCGTCTCGAAGTCGAAGCCAGGCACGTCCAGCAGGTTGCCCAGCACGCGCAGCACCTTCCAGCCCGGACGCGAATCGCCCAGCGCACGGACGACGCCGTTGAAGCTTTGCGGCAGGCCTTCGCAGTTCACGAACGTGCCGGCGGTTTCAGTGAACGGGGTCACCGGCAGGATCACGTCAGCGTATTGCAGCGCGGCGTCCGAGCGGAACGCGGACAGCACCACCACGGTGCCGGCCTGGGCCAGCGCGGCCAGCGCCTGGCTCGGGTTGGCGGCATCGAACTCGGGTTCCGTGTTCAGCAGCACGTAGGCGCGGCGCGGCGTGTCGAACATGGCCTGCGCGTTGGCGCCGCCGTTTTGCGGCAGCGCGCCGGCGATATAGCCACCGACGGTGTTCGCGGCTTCGGTCAGGAAGCCCAGCGTGGCGCCGGTTTCCGTGGCGATCCACTGTGCCAGCGCGTGCAGCGTGGCGAATTGCGGGTGACGCACGGCCTCGTTGCCGAGGAACACGGCGCGGCGCTCGCCCGACAGCAGCGCGTCGGCCACCAGCTTGGACTTGTCGTCGCCATCGAAGCCATCGGTGCCCGCCGGCGCGGCCACGCCCTTGGCGGCGGCAACGGCACGGGCCACGCCGGCCAGGGCGGCGGTCCAGCCGGACGGCGCCACGTCAATGCGTGCGGCCAGCGGCATCAGCAGGTCGTCGGCGGTAGCGCCGAGCACGGCCACGCGGGCACCCTTCTTGCCAGCCTGGCGCAAACGCGCGGCCAGCAGCGGATGATCCTTGCGCAGCGACGAACCGACCACCAGCACGCGTTGCAGCGTGGAGACGTCGGCGATCGGCAGGCCCAGCCACGGCGCGCCCTTGACGGCGGCCGAGAAATCGGTCTGGCGCTGGCGGAAGTCGACGTTGTCGCTGCCCAGGCCACGCACCAGCTTGCCCAGCAGGTGGAGCTCTTCCAGCGTGCTGTGCGGGCTGGCCAGCGCGGCGATCTGGTCGGCGCCATGGTCGCGCTTGATGCTCGCGAGGCCATTGGCCACGTATTCCAGCGCGGTCTGCCAGTCGGTTTCCATCCACTCGCCGCCCTGCTTGACGAGCGGCTTGGTGAGGCGGTCCGGGCTGTTCAGGCCCTCGTACGAGAAGCGGTCCTTGTCGGACAGCCAGCATTCGTTGACGGCTTCGTTATCCAGCGGCAGCACGCGCATCACGCGCTGGTTCTTGGTCTGCACCACCAGGTTCGCGCCCAGGCCATCGTGCGGCGACACCGACTTGCGGCGTGCCAGCTCCCAGGTACGGGCCGAGTAGCGGAATGGCTTGCTGGTCAGCGCGCCGACCGGGCACAGGTCGATCATGTTGCCGGACAGTTCCGAATCCACGGTCTGGCCAACGAAGGTCGTGATCTCGGAGTGCTCGCCGCGGCCCAGCATGCCCAGCTCCATCACGCCGGCCACTTCCTGGCCAAAGCGCACGCAGCGGGTGCAGTGGATGCAGCGGCTCATCTCTTCCATGGAGATCAGCGGGCCCACGTTCTTGTGGAAGACGACGCGCTTTTCTTCCTTGTAGCGCGATTCCGATGCGCCGTAGCCCACGGCCAGATCCTGCAGCTGGCACTCGCCGCCCTGATCGCAGATCGGGCAATCCAGCGGGTGGTTGATCAGCAGGAATTCCATCACCGACTTCTGGGCCTTGACTGCCTTCTCCGAGTTGGTGAAGACCTTCATGCCAGGGGTGACGGGCGTGGCGCAGGCGGGCAGCGCCTTGGGCGCCTTCTCAACCTCAACCAGGCACATGCGGCAGTTCGCCGCGATGGACAATTTACGGTGGTAGCAGAAGTGCGGGATGTAGGTGCCCAGCTGGCGGGCGGCTTCCATCACCAGGCTGCCTTCAGCAACCTCAACCTTCTTGCCGTCGATCTCGAGTTCAACCATGTTCTGCCACGCTTAAGAGTAGGCCGGAACCATGCACTGCTTGTGTTCGACGTGATATTCGAACTCTTTCCAGTAGTGCTTGAGCATGCCGCGGACCGGCATCGCTGCCGCATCACCGAGCGCGCAGATGGTGCGGCCCATGATGTTTTCAGCGACGTTATTGAGCAGGTCCAGATCTTCCTGGCGCCCTTCTCCGTGTTCGATACGATTCACCATGCGATAGAGCCAGCCGGTGCCTTCGCGGCACGGCGTGCACTGGCCGCACGATTCTTCAAAGTAGAAATACGACAGACGCAGCAGCGAGCGAACCATGCAGCGCGTCTCGTCCATCACGATCACCGCGCCCGAGCCCAGCATCGAGCCGGCCTTGGCGATCGAGTCATAGTCCATGTCGGACGCCATCATCATGTCGCCCGGCACCACCGGGGCGGACGAGCCGCCCGGGATCACGGCCTTGATGCGCTTGCCTGCGCGCATGCCGCCAGCGAGCTCCAGCAGGGTCGCGAACGGCGTGCCCAGCGGGATCTCGTAGTTGCCGGGGCGCTCGACGTCGCCGGAGATCGAGAAGATCTTGGAGCCGCCGTTGTTCGGCTTGCCCATCTTCAGGTAGTTTTCCGGCCCGATCGACAACAGGAACGGCACCGCGGCAAACGTTTCCGTGTTGTTGATGGTGGTCGGCTTGCCGTACAGGCCAAAGCTGGCCGGAAACGGCGGCTTGAAGCGCGGCTGGCCTTTCTTGCCTTCCAGCGATTCGAGCAGCGCGGTTTCCTCGCCACAGATGTAGGCGCCGTAGCCGTGGTGGGCGTGCAGCTGGAAGTCGAAGCCCGAGCCCAGGATGTTCTCACCCAGGAAACCGGCGGCACGTGCCTCTTCGAGGGCTTCCTCGAAGATCTTGTATTCGTTCCAGATCTCGCCGTGGATGTAGTTGTAGCCCACGGTGATGCCCATCGCGTACGCACCGATGGCCATGCCTTCGATCAGCGCATGCGGGTTGTAGCGGATGATGTCGCGGTCCTTGAAGGTACCGGGCTCGCCCTCGTCGGTGTTGCAGACCAGGTACTTCTGGCCGGGGAACTGACGCGGCATGAAGCTCCACTTCAGGCCGGTGGGGAAGCCCGCGCCACCACGGCCGCGCAGCCCGGAGGCCTTGACGTCCGCGATCACCTGCTCGGGCGTGATCTTCTCAAGCAGGATGCGCTTGAGCTGCTGGTAGCCACCGCGCTTGACGTAGTCGTCGAGGTGCCAGTTGCTGCCATCGAGGCCAGCCAGGATCAGCGGCTTGATATGGCGGTCGTGCAGAGAGGTCATGTTACTTATCCCCCTTGGCTGCAGTGCTGCCGGCGGCCTTGAGCTCGTCGACGAGCGCGTCCAGCTTGGCGTCGCTCATATGGCTGCACATGCGGGTATTGTTGACGATCATCACCGGTGCGTCGCCGCAGGCACCCATGCACTCGCCTTCCTTGAGGGTGAAGGTGCCGCACGGGGTGGTCTCGTTGTAGCCGATCCCCAGCTTTTGCTTGAGGTAGTCGCCGGCCCGTTCGCCGCCGGAGAGTGCGCACGGCAGGTTGGTGCAGACGGTCAGCTTGTACTTGCCGACCGGCTTGGTGTCGTACATGTTGTAGAAGGTTGCAACTTCCTCGACCCATACCGGCGGCATGTCGAGGTAGCTGGCAACAAACTGCATGACTTCCGGGGAGACCCAGCCCACTTCGCCCTGCGCCACGGCCAACGCCGCCATCACGGCCGACTGCTTCTGGTCAGCCGGATACTTGGCGATCGCGCGATCGATTTCCTTGAGAGCTTCTGCTGATAGCATGGTCGTTGCTGTAATACGCCGTGTCATTTGCGGATCTGCGCCGCCACATGGCGCGCATCCCGCAGGTTTGCAGCCGTCGCTGCCGTTGCAGCCCGCATGATCAAAGGCATGCAGGGCTCACCGCGGGTTTCCCGTGACCGGACACGATCGTTTGTGGGTCCGTGCCAGGGGCGCCCGGATCGTCGTCCGGGGCCGGCGGCTCTTGTTGGCTCGTCAGCGGTCGATTTCGCCGAAGACGATGTCTTGCGTACCGATGATCGTTACCGCATCCGCAATCATGTGGCCCTTGGCCATTTCATCCAGTGCGGCCAGATGGGCAAAGCCCGGGGCACGGATCTTCAGGCGATACGGCTTGTTCGCACCGTCGGAGATGGCATAGATGCCGAACTCGCCCTTCGGGTGCTCCACTGCCGCGTAGGTCTCGCCTTCGGGCACGTGAATGCCTTCGGTGAAGAGCTTGAAGTGGTGGATCAGCTCTTCCATGTTCGACTTCATGTCCACGCGCGACGGCGGCGCCACCTTGTGGTTGTCGCTCATCACCGGGCCCGGATTGCGGCGCAGCCAGTCGATGCACTGCTTGATGATGTTGTTGGACTGGCGCATTTCCTCCACGCGCACCAGGTAGCGCGAGTAGCAATCGCCGCCCACGCCCACCGGCACCTGGAAGTCCATGCGGTCATACACTTCGTAGGGCTGCTTCTTGCGCAGGTCCCACTCGATGCCGGAGCCGCGCAGCATCGGGCCGGTAAAGCCCATCTGCAGCGCGCGCTCGGGGCTCACCACGCCGATGCCGACCAGGCGTTGCTTCCAGATCCGGTTGTCCGTCAGCAGCGTCTCGTATTCGTCGACGTACTTCGGGAAGCGGTTGGTGAAGTCCTCGATGAAGTCCAGCAGCGAGCCCGAACGCGCTTCGTTCATGGCCTTGATGGCGCGCTCGTTGTGGATCTTCGACGCCTTGTATTGCGGCATCGTGTCCGGCAGGTCGCGATACACGCCGCCCGGACGATAGTAGGCCGCGTGCATGCGTGCGCCCGACACCGCCTCGTACATGTCGAACATGTCTTCGCGTTCGCGGAAGGCGTACAGGAACACCGCCATCGCGCCCACGTCGAGCGCGTGCGAGCCGATCCACATCAGGTGGTTCAGCAAGCGCGTGATTTCGTCGAACATCACGCGGATGTATTGCGCGCGGATCGGCACTTCGAGACCCAGCATCTTCTCGATGGCCATCACGTAGGCATGCTCGTTGACCATCATCGACACGTAGTCGAGGCGGTCCATGTACGGCACGCTCTGGATCCAGGTCTTCTGCTCTGCCAGCTTTTCGGTGGCACGGTGCAGCAGGCCGATGTGCGGGTCGGCGCGCTGGATGACTTCGCCGTCCAGCTCCAGCACAAGGCGCAGCACGCCGTGTGCCGCGGGGTGCTGCGGGCCGAAGTTAAGGGTGTAATTCTTGATGTCTGCCATTGCGCGTTCTCAGTGCTGCAAGCCGCCGTAATTCTCTTCGCGGATCACGCGGGGCGTGACCTCGCGCGGCTCGATCGTGACGGGCTGATAGATCACCCGCTTTTGCTCGGGGTCGTAGCGCATCTCGACATAGCCCGAGACCGGGAAATCCTTGCGGAACGGGTGGCCGACAAAACCGTAGTCGGTCAGCAGGCGGCGCAGGTCGTTGTGGCCTTCGAACACGATGCCGTAGAAGTCGAACGCTTCGCGCTCGAACCAGTTGGCCGAGTTCCAGACGTCGTTCAGCGAGGGCACCACGGGCACGTCGTCGTCCGGCGCGAACACGCGTACGCGCAGGCGCCAGTTATGCTTGATCGAGATCAGGTGCGTCACGACCGCGAAACGGGGACCGTCCCAGGCACCGTCGCCATAGGTGGAATAGTCGACGCCGCACACATCGAGCAGTTGCTCAAAATGCAGTGCAGGGTCGTCGCGCAGCATCAGCGCGCTTTCCAGGTAGTCATCGGCCTTGACGATAAGGGTAATCTCGCCTAGCGCCTCTACCAGTTTCTGGATACGCTTGCCCAGTACCTTTTCGAGCGCGGCCTTCAGAGTATCGAGGTTCGACATGTCAGCCCTTGCGCGCGATGGTGTTGGTGCGACGGATCTTGTTCTGCAGCTGGATGATGCCGTAGATCAGCGCTTCCGCCGTCGGGGGGCAGCCAGGCACATAGATATCCACCGGCACGATCCGATCGCAACCACGCACCACTGAATACGAGTAGTGATAGTAGCCACCGCCATTCGCGCAGGAACCCATCGAGATCACCCAACGTGGCTCTGCCATCTGGTCATAGACCTTGCGCAGCGCGGGGGCCATCTTGTTGCACAGCGTGCCGGCCACGATCATCACGTCCGACTGGCGCGGCGACGGGCGGAAAATCACGCCGAAGCGGTCCATGTCGTAGCGCGCGGCGCCAGCATGCATCATTTCCACAGCGCAGCACGCCAGGCCAAAGGTCATCGGCCAGAGCGACCCGGTGCGGGTCCAGTTGATCAGCTTGTCAGCGGTAGTCGTGACGAAGCCTTCATTGAGAACGCCTTCGATTGCCATATCACATCACTCCCAATCGAGCGCGCCCTTTTTCCAGATGTAGACGAAGCCCACGATGAATTCCAGCAGAAACACGCCCATGGCGAAGAAACCCGGCCAGCCGATATCCCGCAGGGCTACACCCCAGGGAAACAGGAAGGCGGTCTCGAGATCGAACAGGATAAAAAGAATAGCGATGAGGTAGTAGCGCACGTCGAACTTCATGCGCGCGTCCTCGAACGCTTCGAAGCCGCACTCGTAGGGAGAGAGCTTCGCGGGATCAGGTTTGTTTGGACCGAGAATTCGGCCGATCGACATCAGTGCAATGCCGAGCACGACACCGAAGATGATGAAGATGAGGACGGGGAAGTAGGCTTCGAGATTCAAGGTACGGCCAGCCTTATCTGGAATGTTGTCAACAGCACCAGCGGTAAGCGGCGTCCTGTTGCCCACCCCAAGCGCCATTCCGTAGAAATTACGACGCCGCCTTGCGGACTGGCCGGGACACCTGCCCGGGATGATTTCCGGATGGGTGCCCCGATCAAGTTGTTTGGTGCCGACGGCGAGACTCGAACTCGCACAGCTTTCGCCACTACCCCCTCAAGATAGCGTGTCTACCAATTTCACCACGTCGGCTGGGGGAGAAACAATATTGCCTCGCGCCGGGCTTTTCAGGGCCCAGGGTTGTTACACCCTTCGGAACTCTGGCTGGGATACTACCTTATCCTGGCTGGAGCCCCGTCGCTGGGGGATCGTTTCAAGCCTTGTATTCTAACCTAGGATTCTTGTTTTGTTCAATGCACAACAGCAAAAATCTTCAAGAATAAGTCACAAGGCTCGTTGATTATTTCGGTACAGCAGGCGCAGAAGGATTCGATGCCGCGGCAGCCGCTGCAGCAGCAGGCGCCGAAGCTCCCGCCACTGCCGGTGCCACCGCAGGCGCGGAGCCCATCACGCCCAGCGAAGCTGCCGGCCGATAGTTGCCCATCAGCGTCAGGCTCAGCGTGCAGATGAAGAACAGCGTCGCCAGCACGGCGGTGGTACGCGACAGGAAGTTGGCCGAGCCGGTGGCGCCGAACAGGCTGCCCGAGGCCCCCGAGCCGAACGCCGCACCGACATCGGCGCCCTTGCCATGCTGCAGCAGCACCAGGCCAATCACGCCAAGCGCGGACAGTACCTGCGCCACTACCAACAAAGTTTTGAAAATTGCCATTTGGTTCGATTCGCTTGCCTGATCAGACCCTATGAGCGGCCGGCATTCAGGCGTTGCCGATCGCGAGGAAATCGTCCGACTTCAGCGAGGCGCCTCCGATGAGGCCCCCGTCGATGTCGGGCATGGAAAACAGTTCTGCCGCGTTGTCCGGCTTGACGCTGCCGCCGTACAACATGGCCATGCGAGCCGCCACGCCTGCGTCGCGTGCCGCCACCTGGGCGCGCAGGAAGGCGTGCACGGCCTGGGCCTGCTCGCTGCTTGCGGTCTTGCCCGTGCCGATCGCCCACACCGGCTCATAGGCCAGCACGATGCGGCCGAGCTGCTCGAGCGACAGGGCTTCGAGCACGACGCCGAGCTGACGGCCAACCACGGCCTCGGTCTCGCCTGCCTCGCGCTGCGCCAGGGTCTCGCCCACGCACACCACCGGCACAATGCCGAACTCCAGCGCGCGCAGCGCCTTGGCCGCTACCGTGGCATCCGTCTCGCCATGGTAGCTGCGGCGCTCCGAATGGCCCACCAGGGCGTACGCAACACCGAATTCAGCCAGCATGGAGGCCGCCACTTCGCCCGTGAAGGCGCCGCGCGCCTCGGCGGACACGTCCTGCGCCCCCCAGGCCACCGCGGACCCGGCCAGCAACGCCTGGCACTGTGCAAGATACGGGAACGGCGCGCATACCGCCAGGCGTGCGCTTGCGCTCGCTGCCTTGATCGCTTCCAGCAAGGTCACATTGGCAGCCAGGCTGCCGTGCATCTTCCAGTTGCCGATAACGAGCTTTTGTCTCACAGGGCGCCCCTCTCAATCAAACCGGCTATTGTAGCGCGGGCCAGGGCCCTACGCCACAGAAGGGCCCCGAAATCGGCCCGGGGCGCGCGGCCCCGGCCGCACCCGGCCATCAGCCCGCTACCAGGCCATCACCAGGTCAGGACGATCTTGCCGATGTGCTCACTGGATTCCATCAGGCGATGCGCATCCGCGGCCTGGGCGGCCGGGAAGGTCTGGTGGATCACCGGCTTGATCTTGCCCGCGGCCAGCAGCGGCCACACGTGCTGGTGCAGCGCCTGTGCGATCTCGCCCTTGAACGAGGCCGGGCGGGGACGCAGCGTGGAGCCGGTCACGGTGATCCGGCGGCGCAGGATGTCGCCCAGCGGGATCTCGGCCTTGGCGCCACCCAGCAGCGCGATGATCACGATGCGGCCATCGTCGGCTACGCACGACAGCTCGCGCGCCAGGTACGAGCCGGCCACCATGTCGAGGATGACGTCGGCGCCACGGCCGCCGGTCAGGGCCTTGACCTCGGCGACAAAGTCCTCGGTCTTGTAGTTGATGGCGCGATCGGCGCCCAGTGCCTCGCAGGCACGGCACTTGTCGGCGCTGCCGGCGGTCACGAACACCTTGTGGCCGAGGGCCTTGGCAATCTGGATGGCGGTCGTGCCGATGCCGCTCGAGCCACCCTGGATCAGCAGGGTCTCGTCCTTGCCCAGCGGGCCGCGGCCCAGGTAGCCGCGATCGAACACGTTGCTCCACACGGTGAAGAACGTCTCCGGCAATGCGGCCGCCTCGATATCCGACAGGCCCGCAGGCACCGGCAGGCATTGCGCCGCGGGCGCCACGCACAGCTCGGCATAGCCGCCGCCCTGCACCAGCGCGCACACGCGATCGCCCAGCTTCAGGCCGAAGCGGTTGTCGGCGTGCGACAGGTCGCCGCCGGCCACCACGCCGGCCACTTCCAGGCCCGGCAGGTCGGAGGCGCCCGGCGGCACCGGATAGTTGCCGGTGCGCTGGAACACGTCCGGGCGGTTGATGCCGGCCGCCGCCACGCGGATCAGGATCTCGCCCGCCTTGGGCACGGGGTCGGGGCGTTGCGCCAGTTGCAGGACTTCGGGGGCGCCGTACTCGCGGATTTCGATGGCTTGCATTGCTGCTCCTTGCGTTGGGGACTTCACGCATGCGGCGGGCTCGCGCACGCATGGCGGGGGGATCGATCTGCGCATCCGCCGAACAGCGGGCCGAACAGCCGGGCTGCATGGGGCGGGACTGGCGGCAGTGTAAACAAAAAAACGGCTGGACATCGCCAGCCGCTTTTTCTGCTTCTGCTACGGGTGCGGTACTACCGCTACCGCAAACCGCTTACTGCTGCTGCTGGTCCGCCGAAGGCGTCGTCGGCGCAGCCGGTGCGGCCGGTGCGGCCGTTGCAGCCGGTGCGGCCGGCGCGGCAGGGGCTTCGCTGGTGTTGGCGATCGGGCTGATGCTGCCACCCTCTTCGGCCAGCGCGGCCTTCAGGGACAGGCGCAGGCGGCCCTTCTCGTCAGCCTGGATCAGCTTGACGCGAACGTGTTGGCCTTCCTTGAGCCAGTCCTTGATGTCCTTGACGCGCTCGTTGACGATCTCGGAGATATGCAGCAGGCCGTCCTTGCCCGGCAGGATGTTGACGATAGCGCCAAAGTCCAGCAGCTTGAGCACGGTGCCGGCGTAGATCTTGCCCACTTCGGCTTCCGCGGTGATGCCTTCGATGCGGCGCTTGGCTTCGGCCATGCCTTCAGTCGAGGTCGAGGCGATGGTGATGGTGCCGTCTTCCTGGATGTCGATGGTGGTGCCGGTTTCCTTGGTCAGCGCCTGGATGGTCGAGCCGCCCTTGCCGATCACTTCGCGGATCTTGTCCGGATGGATCTTCATGGTGATCATGCGCGGTGCGTGCTCCGACAGCTCGGTGCGCGCATGGCCCATCGCGTCCTGCATCTTGCCCAGGATATGCAGGCGGCCTTCCTTGGCTTGCGCCAGCGCGACCTGCATGATTTCCTTGGTGATGCCCTGGACCTTGATGTCCATCTGCAGTGCGGTGATGCCGGTGTCGGTACCCGCGACCTTGAAGTCCATGTCGCCGAGGTGGTCCTCGTCACCCAGGATGTCGGTCAGCACGGCGAACTTGTTGCCTTCCAGGATCAGGCCCATGGCCACGCCGGCCACGTGCGCCTTGATCGGAACGCCGGCGTCCATCAGTGCCAGGCAGCCGCCGCACACCGATGCCATCGACGACGAACCGTTGGATTCGGTGATTTCGGACACCAGGCGAATGGTGTAGGCGAATTCGTCATCCTTCGGCAGGACCGGGATCAGCGCGCGCTTGGCCAGGCGGCCGTGACCGATTTCGCGGCGCTTGGGGCTGCCCACGCGGCCGGTTTCGCCGGTGGCGAACGGAGGCATGTTGTAGTGGAGCATGAAGCGGTCGCGGTATTCGCCGGCGAGCGCGTCGATGATCTGCTCATCGCCCTTGGTGCCCAGCGTGGCAACCACCAGCGCCTGCGTTTCACCACGGGTGAAGATGGCCGAGCCGTGGGCGCGCGGCAGCACCGACGAGCGGATCTCGATCGGGCGCACGGTGCGGGTGTCGCGGCCATCGATGCGCGGCTCGCCCGACAGCACCTGGCTGCGCACGATCTTGGCTTCGATGTCGAACAGCACGTTGCCCACTTCGACCTTGTCGGCTTCCACGCCGGCTTCGGCCAGCTTGGCCGCAACGGTGGCGTAGACTTCCTTGAGCTTCTGGCTGCGCGCCGACTTCTGGCGCAGCTGGTAGACGTCCTGCAGCATTGGCAGAGCGATCTCGCCAACCTTGGCGATCAGCGCTTCGTTCTTCGGTGCCGCGGTCCAGTCCCATTCCGGCTTGCCGCCGTCGCGCACCAGGTCATGGATGGCGTTGATGGCCGTCTGC
Organism: Cupriavidus sp. CuC1; assembly: GCF_044627735.1. Lineage (NCBI taxonomy): Bacteria > Pseudomonadati > Pseudomonadota > Betaproteobacteria > Burkholderiales > Burkholderiaceae > Cupriavidus > Cupriavidus sp. CuC1. Next base: position 21,691 of record NZ_JBIUHC010000103.1, read on the forward strand.
ATTTGCTCGTGGCCATAGACCACGGCGCCCAGCATCACTTCTTCCGACAGCTGGCGGGCTTCCGACTCCACCATCAGCACGGCGCGCTCGGTACCGGCAACCACCAGGTCCAGTTCCGAGGCAGCGATCTGCGAACGGGTCGGGTTCAGCAGGTACTGGCCGTCCTTGTAGCCAACGCGCGCTGCGCCAACCGGGCCGCTGAACGGGATGCCCGACACTGCCAGGGCAGCCGAGGCGCCGATCAGGGCGGGGATGTCGGCCGGCACTTCCGGGTTCAGCGACAGCACGTGGATGACCACTTGCACTTCGTTGTAGAAGCCTTCCGGGAACAGCGGACGCAGCGGGCGGTCGATCAGGCGCGAGGTCAGCGTCTCGTTTTCCGACGGACGGCCTTCACGCTTGAAGAAGCCACCGGGGATCTTGCCGGCAGCGTAGGTCTTTTCGATGTAGTCGACGGTCAGCGGGAAGAAATCCTGGCCGGCCTTGGGCGACTTGGCAGCGACAACGGTGGCGAGCACCACGGTGTCTTCAATGTCGACGATCACGGCACCGCCAGCCTGGCGGGCAACCTCGCCGGTTTCCAGGCGCACCTTGTGCTGGCCCCACTGGAATTCCTTGACGATCTTGTTGAACATGGTCATGAGCGTTCCTTTTGTTCGTGCTTGCACGCTTGTGCAACGCCCGCGTTAGCAGCCGCGGGCGAACTGCCGGATCAGCGTCGGTCGCAGTCACAGGGAAGTGCTATGCCATTCCAGCGCGGCACCCGGCACCTGCCTGGGCGGATACCGCGCTGGAATGACACAAAGCCCCGCTTCCTTGTCCGACTCCGGTATGGATTAACAGTAAAAAAGCTGAAAAAAGCTAAAGAACACAGTAACTTACTCCGTTGCACGTCTTGGCGCAACGTGTGCCAGACCCGGGGTCATGGCACCATCAAGTGAAACAAAAATCACTTACAGCAATGCCGGACAGCGGCCAGACGGCGGCCTGATCCGCAACATTTCATCCGCAAAAACAAAATGCCTGCATCAGCGAGGCTGACGCAGGCATTAGTGGCTCACGCGAAGGCGTGCAGTGCATCCATTCGTGCTGCCATCCGGACGATCCTGGCTGCTTACTTACGCAGGCCGAGCTTCTCGATCAGCGAACGATAACGGTCGGCATCGTTGGCCTTGAGGTAGTCCAGCAGGCGACGACGACGGCTCACCATGCGCAGCAGACCGCGGCGGCTGTGGTGATCCTTCATGTTGGCCTTGAAGTGGGGGGTCAGTTCGTTGATGCGGGTGGTCAGCAGAGCGACCTGGACTTCGGGGCTACCCGTGTCGTTGGCGGCACGCGCGAACTGCTTGATGACTTCGGTTTTGCTGCTGATTTGGGCTTCTGCCATGGTGATTTCCTTTTCACTTGCGAACACTACAGCACGAAATGTGCCGTATGCGTCGTGCCTTGTGCGTGTCTTACATACAGGCAACTGTCTCGCCGGGCTGGTTTTGGCAACCGGCTGGCTATGACAGCGGGCGATTATAACGGAAAACGGGCTGGGGATGGCGTTTGCGGCAACGCAGGCCCGGAACTGCTAGAAACGCTCCATCTTGCAGGTCGTGGGCAACATGGTCTGCGCCGACTTGAGCTTCTTCACCGTGCGAAAGCCGTATCCCGACCCCTCGTTGTCAAAGCGCACGTCGCCGCCCTGCTTCTCCATCACCGACACGTAGAGCGGCTGCAGCACCTGGTGGTCATCTGCACGGATCGTCGCATCATGGAAGTCGTTGACGTAGCGCATGCCTTCCAGCGCACGCGCCACCTTGACCGCGTCGGTCGAGCCCGCCTGCTCGATGGCCCGGGCCAGCATCTCCACCATCATCTGCATGCGCAGGTGAACGTAGTCGTCCTGGGGCTCCGGGTAACGCGCGCGGAAGGCCTGGTAGAACGCGTCCGACGCCGCGCCGCCCACATTGGGATGCCACTCCGCGACCGCCAGCACACGCCCTACCCCGGCGTCTCCCATGGCCGCCGGTGCGCCCAGGCCATTGCCGTAGAAGGTGTAGAACTTGGCGTTCAGCCCGCCTTCGCGCGCGGCCTTGATCATCAGGGTGAGATCGTTGCCCCAGTTGCCCGTGATCACCGCATCCGCGCCGCTGGCCTTGATCTTGGCAATATACGGGGCGAAGTCCTTGATCTTGCCGATCGGATGGAACTCGTCGCCCACGATGTGCAGCTCGGGGCGCTTGGCCGCCAGCATCTCGCGCGCCGAACGCGACACCTGATGGCCAAAACTGTAGTCCTGGTCGATCAGGTAGACGCGCCGCACGCTCTTATCGGCACGGATGACCTCGGTCAGGGCCTGCATGCGCATGTCGGCGCTGGCATCGAAGCGGAAGTGCCAGAAGCTGCACCCCTCATTGGTCAGCGTGGGATCGACCGCCGAGTAATTCAGGAAGAGCACGCGGGCATCGGGCTGCCGGCTGTTGTGCCGGTTGATCGCGCCTACCAGCGCGCCGGCCACCGCCGAGCTGTTGCCCTGCAGGACAAAGGGAATGCGCTTGTCCACCAGCCCGCGCAACTGGATCAGGCTCTCGTCGACATTGCCCTTGCTATCGAAGGTAACGAGCTCGAAGGGCCGCGCGCCTTCCGCCGTCTTGACGCCGCCGCGCGCATTGACCCGGTCAATGGCGATCCGCAGGTTGCGCACCACCGCGTCGCCCGCGTTGGCAAAGGGGCCGGACAACCCTTCGATCATGCCGAGACGGATCGGCTCCTGCGCCCCGGCGCTCGCCGCCACCGCCAGCAAACAGCCCGCCAGCCATCGTTTAGCCCACATCGAGTGATCTCCCGCCAAAGCGCTGCATGGTAAGCCAGGGCCCCAGCCTAGGCAAATCGGATCGCGCTCGCGGCAAAACGGGCAATTGGGCGAGGATGGCTGCGCCATGCCACCGCTTGCCTGCAAAAGCCGGCACGTGCCACATAAGACGCACACAACTTTTGTGCGCCGCTACACTCTCAGTCCATATCACCACAAATTTCAAGAAGAGGACCGCAATGAAAGCCTCATCGCGCCGTGCCGCCCGGTGGCTCGTGCTAGCAACAGCCGCAGCCATCCTGCCGGCCTGCTCGGTGCTGCAACCGGTCAAAGTCGGCCAGGACATGGTGGGCGCGCCGGAAGCTGCCGTACAAGCCCGCTTCGGCACGCCAACCGATACCTACCAGCTAGCCGACGGCACGCAGCGCTGGATCTATTCGAAGCAGCCTTTCGGACGTCAGGCCTATGCAGCGGACTTCGACCGCAGCGGCCATCTCACCACGTTCCGCCAGATGCTGCAGACCAACGAGCTCTACAAGGCGAAGGTCGACGTCTGGACCAGGCTGGACGTGGAGCAGCACTTCGGCAAGCCCCGCGAGCCCACGCAGTATTTCCCACTAATGAAGCGCGAAGTGTGGTCTTACCGCTTCCTCCACGAGGACAACTGGCCGTCGATGTTCAATTTCTATTTTGACGATGGCGGCGTGCTGCGCCAGACCCAGATCACGCCGGACCCGCTCGCCGACCCTGACAGAAGGCGCCGCTGAAGCGCGGACGCGGCAAGGCCGAGGGGCGAGGGGCGAGCGGAAATGCAAAAAGCCCGCCGTCATCCTCGTGGGAATGCGGCGGGCCGATTCAAGCCCCGCGGCCGGATGGGCCGCGGGCTTACCAGTCAGATCGCGATCAGATCTGCGGGTTGATCTTCTGCACGGCTTTGTCGTGCAGCTTGTTCAGCGCGGCCAGGTAGGCCTTGGCCGACGCGGCCACGATATCGGGATCGGTGCCCACGCCGTTGACGATGCGCCCGCCTTTGGACAAGCGGACCGTGACTTCGCCCTGGGCCTGCGTGCCGGCGGTGATGGCATTGACCGAATACAGCACCAGTTCGGCGCCGCTGGCAACCTTGCCCTCGATGGCGTGGAGCGTGGCATCGACCGGCCCGTTGCCCTCGCCTTCGCCCGTCACCTCCTGGCCATCCATGTTGAACACCACGCGCGCATGCGGGCGCTCGCCGGTCTCGGAGTGCTGCGACAGCGAGATAAAGCGGAAGTGCTCGTTGACGTCGTGCGCCTCGTCGGAAACGATGGCCATGATGTCTTCGTCGAAAATCTCGGACTTCTGGTCAGCCAGTTCCTTGAAGCGGGTGAACGCGGCATTGACCTCGCCCTCGCTCTCCAGCTCGATGCCGAGCTCCTGCAGGCGTTGCTTGAACGCATTGCGGCCTGAGAGCTTGCCCAGCACGATCTTGTTGGCGGTCCAGCCCACGTCTTCCGCGCGCATGATCTCGTAGGTATCGCGCGCCTTGAGCACGCCATCCTGGTGGATGCCCGAAGCATGCGCGAAGGCGTTGGCGCCCACCACGGCCTTGTTGGGCTGCACCACGAAGCCGGTGATCTGCGACACCAGCTTGGAGGCCGGCACGATCTGGGTGGTATCCACGCCGACGTCCAGGTCGAAGTAGTCGCGGCGCGTCTTGACCGCCATCACCACTTCTTCCAGGCTGGTATTGCCGGCACGCTCGCCGAGGCCGTTGATGGTGCACTCGACCTGGCGCGCGCCACCGAGCTTGACCGCCGCCAGCGAGTTGGCAACCGCCATGCCAAGGTCATTGTGGCAATGCACGGACCAGATGGCCTTGTCGGAATTGGGGATGCGCTCGCGCACCGAGCGGATCAGGCCCGCGTAGCCTTCCGGCACGGCGTAGCCCACCGTATCCGGCAGGTTGATGGTGGTGGCGCCTTCCTTGATCACGCCTTCAAGCACGCGGCACAGGAAATCCATATCCGAGCGGCTGCCATCTTCGGGCGAGAATTCGATATCGTCGGTGAACTGGCGCGCAAAGCGCACCGCCTGGATGGCTTGCTCGAACACCTGGTCCGGCGTCATGCGCAGCTTCTTTTCCATATGCAGCGCCGAGGTGGCGATGAAGGTATGGATGCGGAAGGCGTTGGCCGGCTTGAGCGCCTCGGCGGCGCGGGCGATATCCCGGTCGTTGGCGCGGGCCAGCGAGCAGATGGTCGAATCCTTGACGACCTGTGCAATGGAGCGGATCGCCTCGAAGTCGCCGTTGGAGCTGGCGGCAAAGCCCGCCTCGATCACGTCGACCTTGAGGCGCTCCAGCTGGCGCGCGATACGGATCTTTTCCTCGCGGGTCATGGAGGCGCCGGGCGACTGTTCGCCGTCGCGCAAGGTGGTGTCGAAAATGATGAGTTTGTCGGACATGGGTGGGGCTCCTGGGCTTACTTTTGTATTTGGCGAATCAAGTTACTGTTTCGGCATCCGCCGTTTCGTTTTGCTGTGCTGCTGTATGCGTGCTGAATGCAAAACGCCCCGGCGTGCAGTGATGCAGGCCGGGGCGTTTATAAATCCTGTGTGACTTTACGCGAGGGGCTTGGCTTCCCTCAGCGCGAACGCGTCCCGACCTGATGGCCTAGTAGGCCACCTAGAATGGTGCGGGCGAGTAGGGCTTGGCGCGAAATCATGTGAGCGACTATAGCCGAGAAGCCGGGCGCGCGCAATATGGATGCGTTAATCGGGCCGATAGCCGAGAAGCCGAAAAAGGCAGGCCCAGGGGGCGGCCAAGTCCCCTGGGCGCCGGGCGTCAGGCCTGGGGCGGGATACGCAGCTTCTGGCCTGGGTAGATCTTGTCCGGATGCGTCAGCATCGGCTCGTTGGCCTCGAAGATCGCGGTGTACAGCGCGCCGTTGCCGTAGGCCGTCTGGGAAATCGCCCACAGGGTGTCGCCCTTGACCACGGTGTGCCAGGTCGATTCGGTGGAGTCGACATTGACCGACATCTTGTCATCGACCTTGTCCACGCCTTGCACGTTGCCGCAACACAGGATGATCTTCTCGCGGGTGGCCTGGTCCGGCGCCACGCCGAATACCGTCACCAGCCCCTGCGAGCCGTCCACCTGCACCATCAGTCCGGTGGCATCGAGGTTCATCTGCTTGATGTAGCCCTCGATGGCATCGCCGGCGGCGCGGTTGGCCGCATCGGCATCGGCGTCCGCCGCCGGCGCATCGGCCGGAGCCGCAGCGGGCGCGGCCTGCGCTGCACTCCCGCCAAACAGTTTCTCTCCTGCTTCCTTGATGAAGTCGAGCATGCCCATGAGAACCTCCAGTGATAAGTGGACAACAAGGGGACTACAGTACAACCGTGGCTACAGTGAACCACGACAATCGCCACGGCAAGCGCGGCATCCTGGAAAACAAATGTAAAAAAAGGCGCCGTAGCGCCTTTTCACCGACCTGCGATCAGGAACGATCGTTCCCGCCGTCCCGCACCTTGCGGATCTCGGCGGGCTTGCCATGCAGCGCATGCCAGCCCCACAGCAGGTAGCCGGAGATGGCATAGGCCACGAACAGGCCAAACAAGGCAACCGGCGGATCCGTGGAAACCACCACGAACAGCACCAGCACGAGCACCATCATGCCGAAGGGCACGCGGTAGCGCACGTCGAGCGCCTTGCCGCTGTAGAACGGCGCATTGGACACCATCGACAGCCCGGCGTACAGCGTGATGCCGAACGCCACCCACGGCATCCACAGTTCCTTGACCGGCAGCTTGTTGTCGATCACCAGCCAGACGAACCCGGCCACCAGCGCCGCCGCCGCCGGGCTGGGCAGCCCCTGGAAGAAGCGCTTGTCGACCACGCCGATGTTGGCATTGAAGCGCGCCAGCCGCAGCGCGGCGCAGGTGCAGTACACAAAGGCGGCGATCCAGCCCCACTTGCCCAGGTCGTGCAGGATCCACTCATACATCACCAGCGCCGGGGCCACGCCGAACGAGGTCATGTCCGACAACGAATCGTACTGCTCGCCGAACGCGCTCTGGGTGTTGGTGATGCGCGCAACGCGCCCGTCCATGCCGTCCAGCACCATCGCGGCGAAGATGGCGATGGCCGCGCTGTCAAAGCGCATGTTCATGGCCTGCACGATGGCAAAGAAGCCAGCGAACAGCGCCGCGGTGGTGAACGCGTTGGGCAGCAGGTAGATGCCGCGCCGGCGCGGACGCACGTACTCGACGTCGTGATCGTCCCCGGCTTCGTCGTCGAAGTCTTCGGACTCGTTGCCACGCAACTGGTTGTGGCGGAAAGGACGCAAGTTGGTCACGTTGCCATTGGTAACGCGCTTGTTGCGTCGGTTGAAAGCACCCATGCCTGTTCTCCAGTGGGTCTGATCTGTTCCGGCGTCGCCGGATTCAATCCAGCTCAGCCAGGATGGTCGACGTGGCCGACACCTTCTCGCCGATGGTGACGCGCGGGCGCGCATCCACCGGCAGGTAGACATCGACACGCGAGCCAAAGCGGATGAAGCCATAGCGCTGGCCGCGCGACAGCGTCTCGCCGACGCGGGTGTAGCAGAGGATGCGGCGGGCCACCAGGCCGGCCACCTGTACCAGGGTCACCACCTTGCCGTCTGCGGCACGGCGGATGACCACGGCGTTGCGTTCGTTCTCGAGCGAGGCCTTGTCGAGGTCGGCGTTGACGAACTTGCCGGGGAAATACTCGACCTTCTCTACCTTGCCGTCCACGGACACCCGGTTGGAGTGTACGTTGAACACGTTCATGAAGACGCTGATCTTCAGCGCCTCGCGGCCCGCGAAGGGGTCCATGGTCTTCTCGACCACCACGATGCGGCCATCGGCGGGCGCCAGGACGGCGTTCGGCTGGGTGGGAATGGGCCGCGGCGGATCACGGAAAAACTGCAGCACAAACAGTGTAATGATCCACAGCGGCAAGGCCCACCAGAAGCCGGCGCTGACCTGCACCAGCAGCGAGATGACAAAGGCGCCGGCCAGGAACGGCCAGCCTTCACGGGCGATCAGCGGATGAGGATAGTTCATGCAATGCTTACTTGGTGGATAAAGTCTGACAAGGATAACAAAAAGCCGTTCAGCCCCCGCCTGAACAACCCCTCGAGAGGGGAATTGTGCGGATGGCTGAACGGCTGCGGCCCGCGCCGTCAGGAGCAGCGGGCCGTCGGGCTGTAGTACAGCTTAGTTCTTCGACTGGTCGACCAGCTTGTTCTTTGCGATCCAGGGCATCATGGCGCGCAGCTTGGCACCCACTTCTTCGATCTGGTGCTCAGCGGTCAGGCGGCGGCGCGAGATCAGGGTCGGCGCGCCGGCCTTGTTCTCGAGCAGGAAGCTCTTGGCGTACTCGCCGGTCTGGATGTCGGTCAGGCATTGCTTCATGGCCTTCTTGGTCTCCTCGGTCACGACGCGCGGGCCGGTGACGTATTCGCCGTATTCAGCGTTGTTGGAGATCGAGTAGTTCATGTTGGCGATGCCGCCTTCATAGATCAGGTCGACGATCAGCTTGAGTTCGTGCAGGCACTCGAAGTAGGCCATTTCCGGCGCATAGCCGGCTTCCACCAGCGTCTCGAAGCCAGCCTTGATCAGCTCGACGGTACCGCCGCACAGCACGGCTTGCTCGCCGAACAGGTCGGTTTCGGTTTCTTCGCGGAAGTTGGTTTCGATGATGCCGGCGCGGCCGCCGCCGTTGGCGGTAGCGTACGACAGGGCGATGTCACGGGCAGCGCCGGACTTGTCCTGGTGCACGGCGATCAGGTGGGGCACGCCGCCGCCTTGCGCGTAGGTCGAACGCACCGTGTGGCCCGGGGCCTTCGGGGCGATCATGATGACGTCGAGGTCGGCGCGCGGGATCACGGCACCGTAGTGCACGTTGAAGCCGTGGGCGAAGGCCAGTGCGGCGCCTTGCTTGATGTTGTCGTGCACTTCGTTCTTGTACACGTCGGCGATCTGCTCGTCCGGCAGCAGGATCATGACCACGTCGGCTTCCTTGACCGCGTCAGCCACTTCCTTGACTTGCAGGCCAGCGTTGACGGCCTTGTTCCACGATGCGCCGCTCTTGCGCAGGCCAACGGTGACCTTGACGCCCGAGTCGTTCAGGTTTTGCGCGTGGGCATGGCCTTGCGAGCCGTAGCCGATGATGGTGACGTTCTTGCCCTTGATCAGGGAGAGGTCGGCGTCCTTGTCGTAAAACACTTTCATGATCGTTCCTTCAGTCTTTCGTTTTCGTGTGTCGGGTTGGCGGCCACCGCCCGGCTAGTGCCGGCACCGGCGCCGCCCTTGGATACTGCAATCAGGTTCAGACCTTCAGGATGCGCTCGCCGCGGCCAATGCCCGAGCCGCCGGTACGGACGGTCTCGAGGATGGCGGCGCGGTCGATGGCGTCCAGGAAGGCATCCAGCTTGCCGCCGTTGCCGGTCAGCTCGATGGTGTAGGTCTTCTCGGTGACGTCGATGATGCGGCCGCGGAAGATGTCGGCGGTACGCTTCATTTCCTCGCGCTCCTTGCCGACCGCGCGCACCTTCACGAGCATCAGCTCGCGCTCGATGTGCGCGCCTTCGGTCAGGTCCACCACCTTGACCACTTCCACCAGGCGGTTCAGGTGCTTGGTGATCTGCTCGATGATGTCGTCCGAACCGCTGGTGACGATCGTCATGCGCGACAGCGAGGCGTCTTCGGTGGGGGCCACCGTCAGCGTCTCGATGTTGTAGCCGCGCGCCGAGAACAGGCCAACCACGCGCGACAGCGCGCCCGGTTCATTTTCCAGCAGGACCGAAATGATATGTCGCATTACAGGTCCTCCGCGCCAAGCAGCATCTCGGAGATGCCCTTGCCGGCCTGGACCATCGGCCACACGTTTTCAGTCGGGTCGGTCTGGAAATCGAGGAACACGGTACGGTCTTTGAGGCGGAAGGCTTCGCGCAGGGCGGGCTCGACGTCGGCCGTCTTCTCGACGCGCATGCCGATATGGCCATAAGCCTCGGCCAGCTTGACGAAGTCGGGCAGCGCGTCCATGTAGGAATGCGAGTAACGGTTGTCGTACTCGATTTCCTGCCACTGGCGCACCATGCCGAGGTAGCGGTTGTTGAGCGCGCAGATCTTCACCGGGGTGTCGTACTGCAGGCAGGTCGACAGTTCCTGGATGCACATCTGGATCGAGCCTTCGCCGGTGATGGTCACCACTTCCTTCTCGGGGAAGGCTTTCTTGATGCCCATGGCGTACGGCAGGCCCACGCCCATCGTGCCCAGGCCACCGGAATTGATCCAGCGGCGCGGCTCGTCGAACTTGTAGAACTGCGCGGCCCACATCTGGTGCTGGCCCACGTCCGAGCAGACGAAGGCGTCGCCGTGAGTCAGTTCCCAGATCTTCTCCACCACGTACTGCGGCTTGATGATCTCGGAGGTGCGGTCGTACTTCAGGCAGTCCACCGAACGCCACTGCTCGATCTGCTCCCACCACTTGGCCAGGGCCTCGCGCTTGGGCTTGACGTCGCTGGCCTGCAGCTGGGAGATCAGCTCCTGCAGCACATCCTTGACGTGGCCCACGATGGGAATGTCGACCTTGACGCGCTTCGAGATGGAAGACGGATCGATGTCGATATGGATGATCTTGCGCGGCTGCGAGGTGAAGTGCGCCGGATTGCCGATCACGCGATCGTCGAAACGCGCCCCGATGGCGATCAGCACGTCACAGTTCTGCATGGCCATGTTGGCTTCATACGTGCCGTGCATGCCGAGCATGCCGACGAACTGCTTGCTGGTGCCGGGGAACGAGCCGAGGCCCATCAGCGTGTTGGTGACCGGATGCCCGGTCAGCGCGGCAAGCTGGCGCAGCTCGTCGCTGGCGTTGGCCAGGACCACGCCGCCACCTGCGTAGATGAACGGCCGCTCGGCGCCCTGCAACAGCGCGAGCGCCTTGCGGATCTGGCCCGAATGGCCCTTGTTCACCGGGTTGTACGAGCGCATGTCGATCGACTTGGGATACTCGTACTTGCAGGAATTGCGGGAAACGTCCTTGGGAATATCGACGACAACGGGGCCGGGACGGCCGGTCGCGGCAATATAGAACGCCTTCTTGATGGTCGCGGCGAGATCGCGGACGTCCTTGACCAGGAAGTTGTGCTTGACGATGGGGCGGGTGATGCCGACCGTGTCGCATTCCTGGAAAGCATCCTGGCCGATAGCGTGCGTCGGCACGTTACCGGTGATGATCACCATCGGGATCGAGTCCAGGTAGGCCGTGGCAATGCCCGTCACCGCATTGGTGACGCCGGGACCGGAGGTCACCAGGGCGCAGCCCACCTTGCCGGTCGCACGTGCATAGCCGTCTGCGGCATGAACCGCGGCCTGCTCGTGGCGCACCAGGATGTGCTCGATCTTCTTTTGCTTGTAAAACTCGTCGTAGATATACAGCACTGCGCCGCCGGGGTAGCCCCAGACGTACTCGACGCCTTCTTCGGCAAGTGCGTGAACGAGAATTTCCGCCCCGATCATTTCGGGTGCGGCGGATGAATTGCTGTCTGCGTGGAATTCCGCGCTGGGCATGTTCATTTTAGTCCTTTGCAATTTTCGGCAAAAAATTGTTCGGATGCTCTCTACCGGGCTTGTGGCACGGGTTCAAGCGGTGCGCGTCTGCATGATAGACCGCCTCATAAGCGGCCGAATGAGACAACCACTGATGTCGTGTGAACCCGCGATGATACTGGATTGGATCGGGCTGGTCTACGGGCTTTTTTTGTCCAGGGGGCATCGCGCCATCCGCCAAACGCCAGCACCACACCCTGAGCCTGAATGACCACAAGAGAGAACAAGGATGGTCACCGGGGGGGTTATTTGCTAGCATCCCACCATTTTGGACGTGCAAGAAGCCCTACCCTGCACATCCACCGGCCACGGCCCCACCGTCTGTACCCCGCCTGCATGGCAACCGATCAGGAACTATCCGACTTTCTCGCCAGCGTCGAGCGGCGCGCCTTCAAACAGGCCGTGTTTGCGGTGCGCGACGACGAAGCCGCCCTGGACATCGTCCAGGACGCAATGATCAAGCTCGCCGAAAAATACGGCGACAAGAACGCCGCCGAACTCGCGCCGCTGTTCCAGCGCATACTGCAAAACACGATCCACGACTGGTTCCGCCGCCAGAAAGTACGCAATACCTGGGTCACCCTGTTTTCCAACCTGCGCGACGACCGCGAAGGCGAGGATAATGACCTGCTCGACACTTTCGAGGCCGAAATCGGCTCCGAATCTGCCGAAAGCAGCGCCGACAAGGTGGAACGCGCCCAGACCATGCACATCATCGAACAGGAGATCCAGCGCCTGCCGACACGTCAACGCGAAGCCTTCCTGATGCGTTACTGGGAGGATATGGACGTCGCGGAAACGGCTGCTGTCATGGGATGCTCCGAAGGCAGCGTCAAGACGCACTGTTCCCGTGCCACGCACACACTGGCGCAGGCATTGCGAGCGCGGGGGGTCCGACTATGAGCACCAGAAACGAAAAAGAAATCAACGAACGCCGCCTGGCACACGAGATCCGCACGGCACTAGATGCCTCTGCGAATGCGTTGCCGGACAATGTGACCGATCGGCTTGCCGCCGCGCGGCGGACTGCGCTGTCTCGCAAGAAGGCGCAAGCCGCCATCGCCGTGCCGCAACTGGCCTCGGCCGGGATGCCCACGCTCTCTTTCGACGAGGACGATTCGGCACTCCACCGCGCGGGCTTCTGGCTGCGCCGTCTTGGGCTGGTATGGACGCTGGTGGCGCTGGCCGCCGGGCTGGCGGGCATCTACCACTGGCAGCAGCAAAAGCGCGTCGATGAGCTGGCGGATGTGGACGCGGCGATGCTGCTCGACGACCTCCCGCCGACGGCCTACGCGGATCAGGGCTTCCACGTGTTCCTGAAGCGCGGTCAGTAGGCATGGCCCGCGCTGACTTCAACCCCGACGCACCGCGCCGGCGGCTGGCAGCCTTGCTGCTGGCCGGCCTGGCCACCGCCACGACGATCTGGTCCCTGGTTCCGGCCACTTGCCAGGCGCAGGGCGGCCACGCTGGCAGCGCGCCCGCTGCCAGCGTGGCCAATGCGCACCCGACCTGGAACGAGCTCAACGCCGTCCAGCAGCGCGTGCTCGCGCCGCTGGCAGGCGAGTGGAACAATTTCCCCGAGCTCAACCGGCGCAAATGGCTGCAGATTGCGGAGCGATACGAGAAGTTTTCGCCCGCCGAGCAGGCGCGCCTGCAGACCCGCATGACCGAATGGGTCAAGATGACGCCCCAGCAGCGGCGCCTGGCGCGCGAAAACTACCAGATCACGCGTTCGCTGCCCGCGCAGAAAAAGGCCGAGGCCTGGGACAAGTACCAGCAACTGCCGGAAGAGCAGAAAAAGAACCTGGCGGCCGCCGAGAAAGTGCCGCGCCGTCCCGGCGCGGTCAGCGCCCTGCCCTCCGGCAAGCGCCTGCCCGCCGAGACCGCCCGGCAACTGCACCTGGAAAAGAAGGCACCCGCCGGCGCCACATCGACCAGCGCGCGCTCGCGCGTGCGCGATGCCGGCACGCCGGCGGCGGAATCCCATGCCGCCATGCCAGGCGCCACCGCCGGCGCACCGGTGCCGACAGTGGACACGCCGCGCGAGGCTGCCACCGAGGCCACGGCCAGCAGCACCGGCGCTACCGCCAGTCCCGACGAGCCGGTGCGCCGCTGAACCGCTGCGCGGTTGTCCGGCCTCGCCCCCCCACGCAAGCTACCCGCCCCACGCGCGCTTTGGCATAATGCCGCTTGCGCCGGCCTGGCCGCGCTCGCTTGCTGCCTCGCGGCCCGGCCCTCTCTGCCAGGCCTTGCCCTCCTCCGGCCTTACGGCCTTACCGCCTTATCGCCATGCCCGCCGTGACCACGCCCAAACCCAACGCCAAGCCGGCCGCATCCGCTGCGCCGGCTAGTCCTCCACGTCCGGCCGAGGCACCGACGATCCGCCGCCGCATCGCCTGCATGCTGTACGAGGGCGTGCTGCTGTTCGGCGTGCTGAGCGCCTCGACGGGGGTCTACCTGCTAGCGCGCCCGGCGCTGCAGCAGCTTGGGCTGGACGGCCCGTTCACGATGCAGTGCTGGAGCTTCCTGGTGCTGGGCTGCTACTTCGTCTGGTTCTGGCAGCGCAACGGGCAGACGCTTGCCATGCAGACCTGGCGCATGCGGGTTGAGACGGCCGCGGGCGTGCCTCCGCGCTGGCCACAGGCCACGCTGCGCTACCTGCTGGCATGGCTGTGGCTGCCGCCTTCGGCGGCGCTCGGGCATCTGCTCGGCCTGGTCAAAGGCCCGTTCGTCGGCGTGCTGTGCGCCGGCCTGCTGGCCTGGGTCCTGCTGGCCCTGCTCGACCCCAGGCGGCAGTTCCTGCACGACCGCCTGGCCCGCACCCGCCTGACCGACCTGCGCCCGCCCAAGCCATGAACCTGTCGGCCGCCGCCTTGCGCCGCATCGCGGTGGCATTGCAGGCCGCCGTGGCGCTGGGCTGCGCCGCCGAACTCCACGCCTGGCACGGCTGGCCCCTGGCCGCGGGACTGCTGGCCGGCATTGGCGTGGTGCTGGCGATACTGGGGCTGTCCGTTGCCGGCGCCTTTGCCTTTACATTGCGCGGCCTCGGCGAGCCCGCGGCGACACGCCCCCCGATCCCTGCTGCCCAGGAAGCCACCCGGCCGGCCCGCTTGACGCCATGGCAGGCGCTGGCCTGCTACCTGCGCGAATACGCTGCCGTGTTCCGGATGTTCAACTGGCTGCAGCCCTTCTGCGCGCACCGCCGCTTGCGCCCGGCCAAGGACCCGTTCTTGCGCCCCCCGCTGCTGCTGGTGCACGGCTACGGCTGCAACCACGCGGTCTGGCTCGACATGCAGCCAGCGCTGGCGGCGGCCGGCTACCACTGCGAAGCGATCGACCTGGACCCGGTCTTCGGCGACATCGACCAATACGCCCTCGAAGTGCGCGCCGCCATCGCGCGCATCGCCGCCACCACCGGCCAGCCACCACTGCTGCTCTGCCACAGCATGGGCGGCCTGGCCGCGCGCGCCGCGCTGGCGGGACGCGGCAAGCCCCCGCCCTGCCGCGGCATCGTCACGTTGGGCACCCCGCATCACGGTAGCGTGCTGGCGCGCTATGGCAGGGGCTTCAATGCCCGGCAGATGCGCTGCGGGAGCGCCTGGCTGCGAGCGCTGGCCGCGCGGGAGATGCGGCTAGCGCCCCGGCAGCGCGTGGCGCTGGTGTCGATCTTTAGCTGGCATGACTCGATTTCCGGGCCGAGGGGGACCTCCTGGCTGGAGGGGGCGCGGCATATCGCGCTTGGCGGGATTGGGCATGTCAGTTTGTTGCGGCATCCGGTGGCTACGCAGGCGGTTTTGCGGGCGTTGGCGGAGTTGTCGGAGGTGGCGCCGGCTTCTTGATTGCGGGGGGCTGGGGGCTGGGGGCGTGGGTGGGGTTTTGATGCCTCTAGCCCCGCTGACGCGGGTGGGTCTCTTGTGGGCGGGGTTTTCGCTCTTCTAGCTGCTGGCGCGGCTGGGCGGTGTTGCCGTTTTAGAACGTGTGAGATGTCACTTTTCTTTACTCGTAAAGA
>NZ_JBIUHC010000104.1:0-36075 GCF_044627735.1 Cupriavidus sp. CuC1
TTACCCCAAACACACCACAGCCCGGCACAGTAAATTCATGAAGCCAGGTGACGCAAAGTCATTGACACGTTCCGCCGCGTAGTCGGCTTGATTTCAATTCGAACCACGCTCCAAACCCACTGCGGCCATCGACTGCACGCCCTGGTCGCGAATTAAGCTGCTGCTCTTCTTTCCAGTTCCGCGGGGAGCTCCAGGGTGCTTCGGTCGGACTGGGGTACCGAGCTGGCCTGACGGTGAACGTTGTGGGTCACGAACCCCCGTTCGCGGCTTGGCACTTCGAACCAGTCCGGATGTGCGAACGAAGCCCCAATGTCTTCCAGGCCGCTCTTCCAGTGATCCTCCATCGTGTTAATGCTGAATTTGTAGTCCTTGTGGTGTCCCCCGTAATGCTTGTTCTTGTAGATCAGGTGCGCCACGTTGATCGAACTACCACTGGCCGCCTCTTCAGCAGGACGGAACAAGGGATCTGTCTTGCGGTGATCTGCGGGAACCTGCGCAAGTAGCGTTTTGATGAAGAAGGCGTGCTTCTGACGATTCGCAAGCAGATTGATGATCGCGCGTGTACGACTTGAGTACTGAACGTCCTTGGCACGCTCCGATACGTCAAGCAATGTTGATAATATCGTCATCCGTGGGCAATGTGACTACGCGAAAAAAGGCCGGCATATCTGCCGGCCAAGCGTCCTTGCGCCCAGTGAACAAAGGCAAGGTCGATATGACTTGTCTCCAGCGGACCCCGACAGCGCGCTGGCTAATATCGCGAGCGGTATTAGAAGCGGTGACGCACGCCAACCATGGCGCCGGTCTGGTTCTGGCCAGGGAGAGTGTTCATTGCGTTGGTCACGCCGTAGGTTGCCTGCCCTTTGTTTTTCACGTAGCCGAGAAGCACGTAGGCGTCAGTGCGCTTGGACAGGGCATAGTCGGCATTCAAGACGTACATCCACGAACTGTTGCTGTCCTTGCGGGCGTCGGTGTAGTAAGCCGCGCCAGTCAGGCTGAAGGCGGGAGTGAACTTGTACAGCGCGCCAAGCCAGTACAGGTTGTCCTGGCGGACTGCGGTCGCACTGGTGAGTTCGTCACGCATCCAGCGGTAGCCGGCGAACACCTTGGCATCACCGAAAGCATATGCACCGCCAATCGCGGCGCGCTTGGCGGCTGCGCCCGATGTGGCGACTGTGCTGCCCTGGTATTGGTCATAGGCGACACCCACCGAGACCGGGCCGTTGGCGTACGCCAAGCCACCGCCAAAGTTCTTGCCAACCCGGAAGCTGCCCGGCACTTCACCGCCGTTCGTGATATTGCTATCGCGGCCGAAGCTGTAGAAGCCGGTTGCGGTCAGGCCGCCGAACTTGCCGGTGTACTTGACGGCGTTGTCGGCGCGGCCGTTGAAGCCCTGGGTATCGACCGAATTGAGCGAGTAGCTGCTGCCGGCTGCCATCGGGTCGTAGGCGGTGAACAGGTCATACAGTGAGTTTTGCTGGCGGCCCAGCGTAACGGCGCCAAGGTCGCTCTGGAGGCCGACATAAGCCTGGCGGCCAAACAGGCGGTTGCCTTGGCCGGACTTGCCAGTGTCGATGTCAAAGCCGCTTTCCAGCACGAAGATGCCCTTCAGGTTGTTGCCGAGGTCTTCCACGCCGCGAATGCCCCAGCGCGAACCGGAAAGGCCGCCGGAAGTCACGCCAGTCAGCGAGCCACCCCCGTTGGGACCTTGCACGTGGCTCTGAAAGCTAACGCCCGCATCGGCGATGCCGTAGAGCGTTACGCTGGAAGAAGTCTGGGCGAAAGCGGCACCGGACATGGAGCAAGCTGTGGCGGCGGCCAATGTGAGGAGAGTTTTGTTCACGGTCATCTCGGTTTTCTGTTTGAGCGAGTAGTTTCCTGCTGCCGTCGGAGAGGCATAGCGGAGAAGCAAAGGAATGCCATCCCTCGATGCGACCGCTGCATTCTGAGGCAGTTATGTGACAGGAATAAGTAAACAGTCGCGGCGTGATGGCAGTTATTGTTCCGCAAACAGGAATAACTGTTCGTGCACGTAGCAAATAGAGGCATTACTACTCTGATGCCGTGGGGCCGGTGATATCGGGTGCACTTCGCCGTGCGCGTGAACGCAATGAAGCTGCTACGGCGTTCTGGATGAACGCGAACACCTCCGCTTCGCCACCAGAAGATGGCGTGCGCACGCCCTGGTTGTGTCGCAGTAAGGGAGGGGAGAGTAAGCGGCGGAAGTTGGCAACGGCCGTATTGGTTAAGCGGCCGGCGAGTAAAACTGCTGCGCCGCGGACGCAGCGCTCCCATCGGCGCGCCGCTTCTGGCCCTTGGCCAGCATGTGCATGGTGCAAGCGAAACTGCCCACATTGCGGTCGATACCGCAACATCAAGGATTGGCGACGTCGGACCTTTGACACTGGGCTGGGTACGATCCGTGTGCGCGTGCCGCGTGTGAAGGCTTGTATGTGTCTGCCCGAGCCACTCGATGAGCAAGGCGAGATCGATGAGTTTCGAGAGACTCTCTGCCCAATTGAAAGGCTGCTACCTCTCGAGGTCGCTTACCTTTGTGCGCTACGGTCAACGAAAGCTGATCCGTGGGCCGTAAGGCGCCCATATGCCAAAGGCGTAATAGCTTGACCGATGTATCGCAGCATTCGACCGATATGCACCCAGTCGAACCCGGAGGTACGAATGCATTGCCTATCGCTCCTTCGGCTCGAAGCGGCCACTGACACCACAATCATGAGCCGACGCACCGAAGTGCAGTTCGGTCCCAACCATCATGCCGGCCTTTCTTCAAACACCTTGAATAGTTGTGGCAAGCCGGCGCCTTATCCACCTTTCACCAGGCGGTTGCCCGCAACGCCAACGCACAACGACGAAAGGAGCATAAGCACCGCGACGATTGCCATGCCCATTGGCAGGCTATGAAAGAGGCCTTGTACCCTACCGATGTACATTGGCGCAAGCCAACCGCCGAACAAGGCCCCAATGGAGCTAATCAAGGCGATGGCAGCGGGCCTGACCTTTGCGGACAGGTATGTCTGAGGGATGGACCAGAAGATTGCCAGGGACGAGTAAACGCCGATGTTCGCCAGCATAAATCCGACGAGAGCGGTTGCTGCGCCGCGAGAAGTTGCCACCATGCCGAAGCCGGCCGCTGCCAGAAGCATGCAGGCGGCTGCGTGCCACACACGCTCTTTCATCTTGTCGGAACGGCGAGACAAGTACGTCATACCCACAACACCTGCAAGCGGTGGTACTGCGGAGACAAAGCCGATAACCGAGAGATTGACGCCGTGCCCGTGCATGATTTGTGGCAGCCATATGCCGAGCGTGGCGTTGCCGCAAAAGATTCCGATGTAACCGATAGCCAGAATCCAAAGAACCGGACGACGCAGTAATTGCCCGAGCTTCGCGGACTTTTCATGCTGGACAGTTGTCTCGCGGTCGATTTGGGCCTGCAGCCATTCGCGTTCGGATGGGCTCAGCCATTTCGCCTGATGAGGCCTGTCGGTCAAGTAGAAGATACCAATCACGCCGAGTAGCACCGCCGGCAGCCCCTCAAGTATGAACAGCCACTTCCACCCTGGCACTCCGAGGGTACCATCGAGCTGCAGAATGGCTCCGGACACGAGCGACGCTAGGATGTATGCCGACGGAACCGCGTATGTGAAAGCGGCGTTGTAACGGGCGCGGTAACTCTGCGGAATCCAGTAGCTAAGAAACAGAAAGACGCCGGGAGTGAGTCCCGCTTCTGCCATGCCGAGCAGGCCGCGGACGAGGTAGAAGCTATGTGGGCCTGTCACGAATGCCATCGACATGGTGACCACGCCAAACAGCATCGCGATACGCGTCAAAGTGATGCGCGCCCCGAATCGGGCGAGAGCCAGATTGCTGGGTACTTCAAACAGGGAATATCCGAGGAACAGGATGCCCACGCCGATTCCGTACATCTGCGGAGTAAGGCCAAGGTCCTTGTTCATCGAGAACGATGCAAATCCCAAATTGCCGCGGTCTAGCACCGAAATGATGTACAGCGCAATTACGTACCACATCAGACGCCGGCCGACCTTCCTCACAATGGCGTCGCCTGAGGCTTTATCGGCACTTTCACTGCTTATGGCCTCGAGTGAGGGGCGCATGGGGGCTGAGGACGCTTCCATTTTGTCTCCGAATCTTTGTGGTGGGACCACTTTGGTAGGTGCACTATAGAAAAGTTGGCATAACAAGCGATATTCGGGTAATCCCTAGAGACCCGTTGGGCGTGTGTTTTATGGCCGACAGCTTCACAATGTGACGATTACTCTGCCACATGAATCCCTGTCACCGCACAGTTGGCTGAGAAATCAGGGTTAGTACTGATTTATTGATGTCTTTACGGCTCTACAATTGGTCCTACCAGATTGGACTGCCAAAAAAGGACCTCACATGCTTTCTCGCGAAGACAACGAACTGCTGGTGCGCGTCGGCCAGGGGACGGCCATGGGCACACTGATGCGGCTGTACTGGATTCCCTTTCTCAAGTCTTCTGAGGTAACGCCTGGTGGCCAACCTTACCGCGTGCGGCTGCTCGGTGAGGACCTGGTCGCATTCCGGGACAGCAGCGGGAAAGTAGGTTTGGTGGACCACGCATGCCCTCACCGCGGAGCACCGATGGTGTTCGCTCGTAACGAGGACGAAGGCTTGCGTTGCGTCTATCACGGCTGGAAGTTCGAAGTGAGCGGACAGTGCAAAGAGATGCCTTGCGAGCCGGCAGACAGCCCGATGTGCAAGCGCATGAAAATCAAGGCTTATCCTGTCAAGGAGCGCAATGGCGTCCTGTGGGCTTACATGGGCGCCGACGCCGAGAATGCCCCGGAGCTTCCAGAAGTGGAATGGAACATGGTGCCTGAGGAGCAAGTCGCCATCTCCATGCGCGTACAGGAGTGCAACTGGCTGCAGGCGCTCGAAGGCGAGATTGATTCCGCGCATGCCGCCATCCTCCACGGCCGTGTCGGAGAGGGTGGCGTGATTAATCAATGGCGCCAGGCGCAGGATTTGAGCCCAACTTTTGAGTGCGTGCAGCACGACGCCGGCGTCAGCATCGGAGCCCGACGTAAGACCCCGGATGGTGCCAACTATGTGCGCGTCAATCAGTTCCTCATGCCCTTCTGGACGCTGGTACCACCGCAATCTCAGTTTCCCGAACTGAGCGGCCATGCGTGGGTTCCTATTGATGACGAGCACACGTTATGCCTGATGTTCTCGTACCACCCAGCCAAGCCGTTCTATGAGAAGACGCGCAAGCTTTTCAAGGAAGGGCACAACGGGCGCGAGACCGGACATCATTCAGAAGTCGCATTTGAGAAGCGTCCGGTCACTGAGCCGTATCACACGTACTGGAGCCGCTACAACCGCAGCAACGCTTACCAATTCGACTATCAGCTCCAGATGGACAAGTACAACTCCGGCATGCCGGGCCTGTGGATTCAGGATGCAGCTTGCCAGTCGGGCGTGACTCCGATTTTCGACCGTAGCAAAGAACACCTCGGCACTAGCGACACCGGAGTAGCCCGGACTCGACGTGTGCTGCTTGAGGCAGTAAAGAAACTGGCCGCTTCTGGCGAACGCCCCCCCTCGAGCAACGCGCCGGGCGCTTTCCGTTGGCGGGCAGTATCGCTGACGATTCCCCTTGGCGGAGACTGGATGAAGCTGGGCGAAGACGTCATGCGCGCAGAGCCGGGCAAGGACTTTGGCTACACACCCTGACGCGTAGTACTGGATATGAGCATGAACACCTCGCTGATTGAAATTCGCTTGAAGCGAATCACCTTCGAAGCAGAGAGAATCTCTTCGTTTGACTTTGTTTCCGCTGACGATAAGTCCCTGCCAGGCTTCCACCCTGGTGCGCACATCGACCTGCATCTCCAGCCGGGTATGGTCCGCAGCTATTCCCTCGCAAATGCAGCAGCGGCGGACCCTGCGTATTACCGCGTTGCAGTTCAGCGCGAACCCGACGGCCGAGGTGGCTCACGTTGGGCCCATGACAAGCTTCGCGTCGGCGACACGTTGTGGGCCACGGCACCCCAAAACGATTTCCCTCTCGACGAATGTGCTTCAAGCGCCATATTTTTCGTCGGCGGAATTGGCATCACGCCCGTGCTGCCAATGATTCGCAGGCTCGACGCGATTGGGCGCGAGTGGAGACTGATGTACGCCAGTCGCTCTCATAAGGAGACCGCATTCACCGAGGAGCTTCAGCGAATCGACGCAGGACGTGGGCGCGTCTGCCACTTCCATGACTCCGAACCGGCTCAGCGGCTAGATATTAGCGCCACTGTGGCCACTCTTGCTCAAACCACGCACGTGTATTGCTGCGGCCCCACGCGCATGATTGACGACTTCCTGGCAGCTACCCAAGCAAGGAACCCCGCCACAGTTCACTATGAACGCTTCTCTGCCACGCAACAGGCGGCCATGGAAGGCGGTTTCGACGTGGTTCTACACAAGAGTGGCTCGAGGTTACGCGTCGAACCCGGGAAGACCATCCTCGACGTGCTGTTGGATAATGACGTGACAGTGCCCTATTCCTGCTGCAACGGCGTATGCGGGAGCTGCCGAACTGGAATTGTCGACGGCCAGGCAGACCACCGAGACGACTTCCTCAGTGACGAGGAGAAGCAAGCCAATCAGTCCATCATGGTTTGCTGTTCCGGCGCCCGCTCGAAGACGCTGGTGCTCGACCTTTGATGGCAGGCTACAGGGCTCAGAACGGATAATGGAAACCACATCATGACCAACGTACAAGAAGCCACCGCTGAATCCCGCCCTAGCGCCGGCTCGAATGTTATCGCCGGCATCCTGGCATATCTACAGGACCGGCGTCTGCAGCCAGGAGACCGCTTGCCTTCAGAGCGGGATTTGGCGGAGCGTCTTGGCGTGGGTCGAAATGCTGTACGTGAAGCGCTATCGACTCTCGTGACCCTGCGGGTGGTTGAGTCACGGCCGAATTCCGGCATCTATCTGCGTCACATGTCACGCGAGAGCAGCTTTGAGGCCCTCGTGCTGCTGACCGACATCGGCGCAACGCCCACCCCCACGGAAGTCACTGAAACGATGGAAGTGCGGGCACATCTTGAGTTGCTCGCCGTTAGCTTGGCTTGCCAGCGTCGAACGGATGAGGACGTGGGCCGCATGGAAGCCATCCTTGCACAGACTGACGCAATTCTCGAAGCAGGCGGAAACATCGCGGAAATGGACACGGACTTCCATATCGCGGTGGTCGATGCAGCACACAACTCTGTGCTCGTTCGCACCCTTAATGCCTTCTATCGCTTCACCGCGCGCCGAAGAGCAGTTCTTTTCGAGGACCGGACGCAAGGACTGGCGTCGGCACGCGAGCACCGTCAGATGCTCGAGCACATTCGAAATCGGGACATCTCGAAGGCAGAACGCCTAATCCTGCAGCACATGGACCGGGCGACAACTTACTGGTCCAGCTACCTGGAAACCTGACCCAAGCGGCCACCTGAGCCGCAGCCCCCAACTAGGAGACTTACCATGCGCACCCGGCCTTCGCACCTGCGTGCAATGCTCTCGTTCGCTCTTTTTCTGCTGGCCCCACTCGCTTCGGCCAAGGAATTCCCAGAAAAGCCCATCCGGCTAATTGTTCCCTACGCCGCCGGCGGCAGCACAGACCAACTCGCACGCATCATTCAGAAGCCAATGAGCGAGTACCTCGGTCAACCCGTCGTGGTCGAAAACAAGCCCGGGGCAGGCGGAGCTATCGGCGTGGACCTGGTGGCCAAGGCTGCACCGGACGGCTACACCCTGGTCTTCGGAAACACAGGCCCCAATGCCGTCATCCAGCTGATGCGCAAGGTGCCATACGACCCACTTCGGGACCTTCGACCCATTTCCACCGTAGCCATAACGCCAATGATTCTGGCGGTTCCAGCCGACAGCCCTGCACGCTCGATGAAAGAGTTCCTCGCGTATGCGCGTAAGCAGGGTACGTCAATGAACATTGGCTCCGTAGGCAATGGCTCGCTCTCGCATCTGACCAGCGAGTACTTCAACGAGATGGCCGGGCTCAAGATGCAGCACGTCCCGTACAACGGCGGTGCGCCTTTGATGGCTGCATTTGTTGGTGGACAGGTTCAGGCCGCATTCGTGACTGGCTTGGACGGAGCTGTGATGGTGGGCTCGGGCAAAGTCCGCTATCTGGCCGTGGCCACACCCAGTCGGACCGACGTCGTCCCTGGCCTTCCCGCAATGGCTGACGATGTACCAGGCTTTAAGAGCCAGGCTTGGTTCGGTGTGCTCGCCCCCAAAGGAATCCCGCCCGACGTTGAGAAAAAGCTGCGCGACGCCATCGCAAAGGCCGTCGCGCAGCCCGATGTGCGCAAGATCTTCATTGAACGAAAAGTCGAGCCGCGCAGCGGCGGCGCGGAAGACCTAGCGAAGCTTATCCGCGACGAAGTGGGTCAATGGCACCCAGTTATTACGAAGTTCGACATTCACCTCTGAGCCAAATCACGCCATGCTAGACAACCTCGAAGCCGACTTTCCTCCCCATGTTCCCCGCCCGGCAGGGGCACCGACCGCGTTGGAGGGCCTCCGCGTGGTGGACTTTACTCACTTCATTGCAGGTCCTTTCGCCACGATGATGCTGGCGGACATGGGAGCAGATGTCATCAAAATCGAAGCACCGGGCCGCGGCGATGACTTCCGCCAGTACCCACCGGTCCACACGGACCTTGGACAAGGCGCACCATTTCTCTGGTCCAACCGTAACAAGCGAAGCATCGCCATCGACCTGAAGACACCTGAAGGGCTTAAGGTAGCGCGGGAGTTGATTGCCAGCGCAGACGTCGTCGTGGAGAACTTTTCGACCGGCGTGATGGAGCGATTCGGCCTTGACTATGCGGGCTGCAAAGTCGACAACCCGCGCCTCGTCTATTGTTCTGTTTCCGCGTATGGCCGAAGCGGTGCATATGCCGACCGGCTTGGCTTCGACCCAATCGCACAGGCCGAAAGCGGCTTCGTTTCCATGAACGGCTATGCTGACCGTGAAGGCGTTCGAGCATTGTCGCCGGTGATGGACATCAGCACTGCCATGATGGCATGCAACGCCATCCTTGGAGCCTTGCTGTCGCGCGAGAAGTCTGGCAAGGGGCAAGCGGTCGAGATTGCTCTATTCGACAACGCAGTGCTGATGACCGGTTACGCCCCGATGCAACATCTGTTCAGCGGCGCTGACCCTCAACGGCACGGCAATACCAGCCCTGACACGTGCCCTTCCGGCGTGTTTAAAGCCAGGGACCGCTCTTTCTACATCAATTCCGGTAACAACGGAATCTTTCAGCGGCTAATGACTCAAGTCATCGGCCGGCCGGACTTGGCCGCCGACCCGAACTACGCGACGGGTGATTTGCGCAGAGCACGGCGAGAAGAGCTCTTCGAGATACTGGGACAGGCATTTGCGGAGCATCCCTGGAGCCATTGGCAGGGTCTCATGCGCGCCGCAGGTGTCCCAAGCGGTGAAGTACGTAGCGTGGGGGATGCCATTCGGTCACCAGAGGCGCGTGAAAGCCGAATCGTGAGCCGAATTCCCCATCCAAAGGTCGGCTGGGTTCCGAATATCTCCTTGCCCATCCGCTATAGCGATACGCCCATGGTCGACCCAACACCGGCCCCGGCAGTTGGGGAACACACACTTGAAGTTCTGCGAGCCGTGCTTGGCTACGACGACAGGAAAGTCGAAGAGCTTCGCTGCGCCGGCGCGTTGGGTGAAGACCATCGCGCACTGCCGAAGGAATCTGCATCGTGACTCGCACGTTGAAGGGACAAGTTGCGGTAATCGGCATCGGCGAAAGCCAGTATTACCGCCACGGGAAGTCACCCGACAGCGAGTTCAAACTCGCACTACATGCGATTCTCGCTGCTTGCAAGGATGCCGGAATCAGCCCGCGCGAAATTGACGGATTCTCGTCATTTAGCGATGACCGTAGCGACCCCTCTCGGCTGGCTGCGGCCCTCGGCATTCCCAAACTGCGTGCTACCACCATGCAATGGGGAGGTGGCGGTGGCGGCTGTTGCGGTGCTGTCGCCAATGGTGCCGCCTCGATACAAGCCGGCCTGGCGGACTGCGTCGTCGTATTTCGTTCTCTCGCCCAAGGCCAGTTTGGAAGATTCGGGCGAACCACAGGCATTGATACGATTTCAGGCGAAAAGGCGTACCTGATGCCTTATGGGGTCCTGACCCCACCTCAGCGCTTCGCCATGCGCGTGCGTCGGTTCATGCATGACCACGGCGTGCGACAAGAGGCGCTGCGAGCCATCGCCTTGGCCTCCTATCACCATGCGCAGTCGAATCCGCGGGCGGTCATGTACGGCAAGCCACTGGACGAAGAGAAATACGACCAGTCTCGATGGATCGCGGAACCGTTTCACCTGTACGACTGCTGTATGGAGAACGACGGCGCAGCTGCACTGATTCTGGTTCCTGCTGAGCGTGCGAAGGATTTTCGCGGCAAGGCCGCGTACATCTTGGGCGCAGCCTCCGGGTCGGGCTACCGGACGGGCGCGATTCCGCATAACTCACCCTTGTATGGCAGCGCGAGCTTCGACACCGTTGCGCCGCACCTCTTCCGAATGGCCGGCATCGGGCCGGCTGACGTCGGAGTCGTTCAGAGCTATGAGAACTTCACGGGCGGCGTTGTGATGGCACTGGCCGAACACGGCTTCTTCAAACCTGAGGAAGCCAATGAGTTCTTGACACTCGAAAACCTGATTGCTCCATCGGGAAAGCTTCCGCTCAACACTAGCGGGGGCAACCTCGCCGAGTGCTACATGCACGGCTTCGAACTGGTGCTGGAGGCAGTTCGACAGATTCGTGGCACCTCATGCAACCAGGTGTCGCGTAATGACGTGGCGCTCGTAATTGGCGGCCCCATGGTCACCCCTGTTAGCAATCTATTGCTGGCATCGGAGGAGGCAACGCAATGACCCACGAAACCAACGACATCGCATACCTGCCTTCAGGCCTCCCCATTCCCGTCCCCGAGCCGGAGGGGCTTTCTGCCCCATTCTGGAATGGCTTGCGCGAAGGCCGTTTGCTAGTCCAACGCTGCCAGCATTGCGAGACTTGGCAATTCGGTCCAGAGTGGCTCTGCCACCAATGCCTCCAATTCGACCCCGGCTGGCAAGAGGCGGCCCCACGAGGCCGCATCTACAGCTGGGAGCGCGTCTGGCACCCCTCGCACGACGCACTGAATGGGCATGGCCCGTACCTCGCGGTGCTTGTTGAACTGCCACACGCGGGGAATGTGCGCCTTGTGGGTAACCTTCTCGGAGACCCAATGCAGGAGGTCGTGATTGGCTCCGAAGTCGTAGGCGTATTCGAGCATCACCTCGATGCCAGTCCGCCGTTCTCGTTGCTGCAATGGCGTCTCGCCTCGTAAGTTCGCAGAATATGCCTGAATACGATTTGGTAGTGTGTGGCGCTGGAGCGGGGGGCATGTCTGCAGCGCTCACCGCGGCCCATCATGGACTTAGTGTTCTAATTTGCGAGGCGACAGACCAAGTCGGTGGCACGACGTCGACGTCTGCGGGGACTCTCTGGCTCCCCGGCAACCGTCACGGTCAGCAAGCCGGTTACGACGATAGCATCGCAGCTGGCCAGCAATACCTGGACGCGTTGATTGGCCCAGACGACCATCTTGGTCGTCAACAGGCATTTCTCGAGAGTGCAGGCCCGGCCATCGAATTTCTTGAAGAACGATGCGAACTCGCTTTTGTGAGCGCTGGCCGACATCCTGACTATTTGGAGCTGCCAGGCGCCGCCAGGTGCGGCCGGGCGCTGTCTCCGGTCGAGTTCGACGGCCGTCGGTTGGGGGCAGATTTCGACAGAGTTCGCCCTCCGCTAAAGGACTTCCTAATCCTTGGCGGGATGATGGCGAACAAGTCCGACGTCCAGGCTTTGGTACAGCGCTACCGGACATGGCCAGCATTTCGCCGAACACTTCAGCTTGTGTGCCGGTATGTTCGCGACCGCCTTTCGTACACGCGGGGCACCCGGCTTGTCATGGGCAACGCACTGGTAGCCAGGATGCTCCTTAGCTTGCGGAAGGCAGGTGTTGAGATTCGCTTTGGCACCCGTCTGCTCAAGCTAGAAAAGACCGGGAATCGCGTCAGTTCCATTGTCGTCGAGTCGGCCGGACAATGCGAGCACATTAGGGCTCGCATCGGCGTAGTGCTTGCTACGGGCGGCATAGGACACAACGCCGACCTTCGCCGGCAACTAGACCCGAACGCATTCGACTCACTAACGCCGCAAAGTGTGCGCGGGGACGCCCTGGTTGCGGCCCGGGAGGTAGGCGCAAAGTTCGAGCACCAAGCGCGTGACTTCTTGTGGCAGCCGGTCTCCCGCGTCCCAGATGGAGCTGGCGGGTATCGGCTATTCCCCCATCTCTATCTTGACCGCGCAAAGCCCGGTCTCATCGCAGTGAACAGGGCGGGAAAGCGCTTCGTCAACGAAGGGGCTTCCTATCACCACTTTGTAGAGGGAATGCTGGGCGATGAGGAGGGCTCGGCCGGCAACCTACCGGCGTATCTCGTGTGCGACCACAAGTTTGTGGAGAAGTACGGCATTGGAATCGTTCCTCCTGGCACACGAAATCTAAGAGCGTTTGAGCGCTCGGGATACCTGGTTTCCGCCCCCACCATCTCAAAGTTGGCGGAGAAGCTCGGGGTTGACTCCGTGGGACTGGAGGCCAGCGTTATACGACAGAACGAAAGCGCCGAACAGGGTCGCGACCTCGAGTTCTGCAAGGGGGAAACTGCAGTGAGTCGGTTTAACGGGGACGACAAGGAGCGTCATCCTTGCTTGGGGCCGATTCAAGCACCACCATTCTGCGCGGTACAGGTCTTTCCTGCCGACGCGGCAAGTTGTTCGGGTCTCAGGACGGACCAAGATGGTCGGGTGCTTACTGGAAACGACGCACCTCTTGAAGGGCTCTATGCCTGCGGCAATGACATGGCATCGGTCATGAAGGGCTCCTACCCAGGACCTGGCGCGACACTCGGACCTGCGATGGTCTTCGGGTATCGGGTTGGAATACATGCCTTTCGCACTGCCAAGCAATGATGATGGCTGAGACGGAACACGGAGACATGATGAATCGGGACGGAACTACAGTATCTCAACCATCTAATGGCGCGCATAATCGCGGGCCGCTTCATGGAGTCCGCGTTGTCGAATTTGCGGGCCTGGGCCCTGGCCCCTTTGCCTGCATGCTACTGGCCGACATGGGAGCCGATGTTGTTCGCATCGACCGCCCTGGTGCCAAGCCACGGCATCCCAAAGACCTGATTGGCCGAGGTAGACGCACAGTCCATCTGGACCTGAAGGACAGCGAAGACCGAAAGCGCGTCCTCGGACTGCTTGAACATGCGGATGCGCTGGTGGAAGGGTTTCGGCCGGGCGTCATGGAGAGGCTGGGGCTCGGACCGGAACTAGTTGAGCAAATCAATCCACGCTTGGTTTATGGTCGGATGACCGGTTGGGGGCAAGACGGACCACTCGCACAAGCTGCTGGTCACGATATTAACTACATCGCCCTAAGCGGGGCATTGGCGGCCATTGGTGAAGGCGACTCGCCTCCCATTCCTCCGCTTAATCTTGTAGGAGATTATGGCGGTGGCAGTCTATACCTTGTTGTCGGAATGCTGGCCGGTTTGCTGGAGGCTCGCAGCTCCGGCCGCGGCCAGGTGGTCGATGCTGCAATTTGCGACGGCGCCCTGTCGTTAATGAGCCTGGCCCAGGGCCAACGGTTGCGGGGCACATTCATCGAGCAGCGAGGGAGCAACATGCTCGATGGCGGCGCTCCCTATTACGCTTCATATCGGACAAGAGACGACAAGTTTGTTTGCGTCGGTGCGATTGAGCCGCAGTTCTTTGCGTTGCTATGCGTGAATCTTAACTTGGACCCCGCGCTCCGCGATGCGCAGCATGACCGTCTACGCTGGCCCGCGTTGCGCTCCGAACTGACGCGAATCTTTCAGACGCGGACACAGGCAGAATGGGTGACTCAACTCGAAGGAACGGATGCGTGCTTCGCGCCTGTGCTTGCACTGAGTGAGGTCTCAGGCCACCCGCATATGGCAGCACGTGGCGCCATGGTTGAGGTTGACGGTGTGGCGTACCCAGCTCCGGCACCGAGGTTCTCCAGGACGCGCTCGACGATCGCCGAATGCAATGTTATGGACATTCAGGAAAGTGAAGCCATTGTCGGCGAATGGCGCCTAGCGGCGTCGGAGACTATCCGCTAAACCAGGCTGACAAGGCCGTACGGTCACTGGCCCGCACGTTCAAGGGGTGGCCGCAGGACGATTCTGACCTTGCTGCGCGCGCCGGCGGTCGACGGATCAAGCCCGCGTCGGCGCTGCGGCGGCTGCCGCAGCGGGGCGCTCGTTGCAGCGTGAATGTAGTCGCTTTGACGCCATCGAGACTTTCAGGCGCGCCGTGACGCTGGCGAAGGTGCCGGATTCACGCTGCCGGGCCAACGCCTGCCACCTACCAGTGGGTTCGTCTCGCAGGCCGTAGAACAGATCCGCCATGCTTGCTGGTGGCAGATCCGGCTGGACAACGCGCGCGCCCATTTGGCAGCAACCAGCCAGGATGTCGTGTGCGAGGTGTTGGGCTGCGCGGCCGACATCGGTCCGGCGTACCAGCCCGACGACCGACCGTTCATCGAGCGCTTCTTCTTTGGCACGGTCGCCGCAACGCTCTCGCGACGGCTCCCCGGGACACTACGGGGAAGGGGTGCGGCGCGTTTGCGCGATCCGGCCGATAGTCTGTGGCTGCTCGTCACCACTCAGGAACTGGAGGAGCTGCTGGATCTGAACGCATGGGCCCCCCGGCTTTTTGCATGGATAGCTGAAAAGGCTCTCTGGCTAGCGACCAACGAAAACGGGCTCGCGCTTCTCCAGAAACGCGCGCAAGCCTTCCTGGCCATCGTCGGTGTCGTAGCAGATGTTTTGTGCCGCCGTTTCACGGAACAGTGCCTCCCGCATTCCCCCCTGGTGATGCTGCTGAACTGCGCGCTTGGCTAGCCGGATCGGCAGCGGAGCATTCAGCGCGATGCGCCGCGCCAGGTCCATCGCGGCATCCATCAAACTCCCAGGCTCGACGACTTGACTGACGATCTGCAAGCGAAGAGCGTCTTCCGCATCGATTACGGCACCGGTGTAAATCAGTTCGAAAGCCTTTGATTGGCCCACGATCGTTGGCAGGAGGTAGGTACCACCGTAGTCGGGCATCAGACCTCGCTTGACATGGGATTGCGAGAAGATGGCTGTGCGCGACGCAATGCGAATATCCGCCGCCAGAGCGAGATTCATGCCGGCGCCCATGGCGGGGCCATTGACAGCGGCGATGACTGGCTTGCTTGCTTCATAGACTGCCAGCAGCGTTCGATCGCGAGGCGGTTCGATCTTGTCAGCCAGCGGCCGGCCCTCGGTTACGCGACCATAGATCTCGCGCAGATCACCGCCGGCGCAAAAGGCCTTGCCGGCACCTGTCAGGACTACCACGCGCACTTGATCATTGTCGTTCGCCGTTGCCATGGCCGCGACAATGTCTTCGCGTATGGTGCCGCCGAGCGCATTGCTGCGCTCAGTGCGGTTGAGCGTAATGATCGCTACACTGTCTCGCTGTTCGTATAGAACACATCCAAAGACCTGGTGCATGGGGTTGTCTCCAATAATTGCCTTTTGGCCATTACATCGTTGTTGTTACCGAGCCTGTTCTTCGGTCGGCCGACATTTGTACATGAGCGAAATCACCATGGAGTGCACTGTCTCTCCGCGTTGGTTCTTGACGATGCGATCACAGATCACGA
The DNA here is from genome assembly GCF_044627735.1 of Cupriavidus sp. CuC1. Taxonomy (NCBI): domain Bacteria; kingdom Pseudomonadati; phylum Pseudomonadota; class Betaproteobacteria; order Burkholderiales; family Burkholderiaceae; genus Cupriavidus; species Cupriavidus sp. CuC1. The sequence goes on from NZ_JBIUHC010000104.1 coordinate 15,876, forward strand.
TGCCCTGCTTGCCGCTGCTGGTCAGCTTCTTCTCCGTTGGCGTGATAAAAACCTGGAGGGTGTCGCCTGCCTTGACCGGAAGGTGCATGCGCCACTTGTCCAGACCGAGCATCGCGACGATCGTGCCGTCATTGATTCCGCTCAGGCACTGGAGTCCGCCTGCGATGGCCAGCACAAGGGGACCGTGCGCAATCGGCTCTCCATAGGGTTGCGTCTTGCAGAACTCGTGATCGATATGCGGGGCGTTGTGGTCGCCTGACAGGCAAGCGAAGTTGACAATATCGGTTAGGGTGACAGTGCGGCGGGAAGTTACGATCGTCTCGCCGATCCCAAAATCCTCGAAATAGAGGCCACGTGGTTGATATTGAGCTACGTTATCAGTCATTGCGTAATCCAGGAATTGAGGTTAGGCAAGAAGAGCGGCCCATGCAACCGAAGATGCATGGACCATGTGAGGAAGGGTTTTGTTTGGTCGGGCCGGCGGCATCTACTGCTTTTCAATGCGAGCAAGCTCCGCAATGCGTACATAGCGGGCTGTGTCACGAGCGATCAAGGACGCGTAGGCCTCGGGTGTCGATGACTTGGCCTCGATCCCGAGCAGGGAGAACTGGCGCCGTACTTCGCCGGATTCGACCGCCTTTACAATCTCCATGTTTAGCCGCCGGACAATCTCTGACGGCGTTCCCGCCGGTGCAAGCAGGCCAAGCCAGCCGGTGAAATCGAAGTCCTTGTAGCCGAGCTCCTGCATGGTGGGGGTATCGGGCAGCGCATCCGATCGCTTTGCGCTCAACATGGCAAGAGGTTTGATACGGCCACTGCGGATATGAGGCAATATCGGACCAACAGAGTCAGGAGCGACCGCGATCCTGCCGCCAACCAGATCGGTTTCAGCTTCAGCTGGGCCTTTGTACGGGATGGGAGCGATGTCCGTTCCCGCCTGCTGATTGAGGGATTCCATCGCGAGCTGATAGAGGCCGGCCGAACTGCCATAGGTCACGGTGCCCGGCGCCCGTTTCGCTTGGGCGATGAGATCCGAAATGGAGTTGATCGAGGAGTCCTTGCGAGTCACCAGCAGCAACGGCGTGGCGGCAACCAGCGAGATGGGCGTGAAGTGCTTGCGGGGATCGAAGGGGGGCGCCTTGAGCAAGGCGGGCGGCACCATTGTCGAGGAAGCACTCGATAGCACCAGGGTATATCCATCCGGAATGCTGCGGGCGGCGGCCTGCATGCCAAGCATGCCATTGGCGCCAGGACGATTCTCGATAACGACCGGCTGCCCGAGCGGCGGTCCAATCCGCGCCGCCACGGCGCGCGCAGTGATGTCGGACGTCGATCCCGCCGTGAATGGCACGATGATCCGGATCGGCCGGCTTGGGTAGGCGGGCTCGGCAGACACGCCAGCGCATGCCATGCTCAGCGCTATTCCAACACCCGCAAAGAAAGCTGTTCTCATGTCCTGCGACCTCTCTCGTTCTCGCCTGATGGCGTATTACAGGGATCAGTGCGCCTAAGTCAGGCGCAATGTGCGCCTTGGTTCTCTTGTAGTGCGGAGGCAAGCCAGTCAATGCCCGGCTCGTCTTCGAGGGCCAACACGCGCTTTGCATAGGCAAGCGCGCTATCGCGCGAGATGCACCAGGAGACCAGTGCGACAAACTTTTCCACCAGATCGCTCGGGCTGAGCGGATTCGACGGTGCCCCGCGCGGCGCATCCTGGTACAAAGTCTGTGACTGATCCGTGTGGCGGCGCCGGATCGAGACGTGGCTGCGTTCGTAATGGTGCAGCGACGAATCGGCTGTGACACGGATGTTCGGCATGACCGCGCGCACGTCGGGCCGGTTGAGATACTCGTGATGGTCGAGACTGTGTCCGGGCAGGATGACATCGAATCCACAAGCCGCGAGCGCCAGGCAATAGCGGATATCGAAGCGAGCCTCGTTCGCTGTGCGAGGCGGTTCGGCCTTGACCACCGCTTCATGGACATAGGCTGGCAGCCGGACCTCAATGTCGCACCCGGCAAGGCCACCCTGCGAATCACGCCGCAAGGCGACGAGTGCATCGACTGCGGAATGGATATAGCCGCAGCAGGCGTGAAGTTTGCGACGTGGGGCGAGCAGCGCCCAGGTCTCCGATGCCACGCGCGCATTCTGATGGCCGTTTGTCGATACCGTCGAGAAGTAGCCAAGGTCGCCGTCAAATAGGCGAAGCGGCCCGGTCATGCCATGGCTGGCATACTGGACCGCGGTGACGGCGGTGGCGGCAGGCTGCGCACCGAACAATATCGGCTTCACGGTGCCTCCCTGGCGGAAGATGACCTCCGCGGGGCACCAGCCCGCCAGTGCCCCGGAAATCACCAGCGCGTGGCGGGTCTGCTCCTCATTCAGGCCGCGCAAATGCGCCACGGCTGCTGCTGCGCCGACAGAGGATGGCAGCCCGACGGGCGTCAGACCCACTTCACTATACGGCTTCAGCGATGGATACACAGCAGCGTAGACGGCGCTGGTCAATTCAATGGCGCGTACCACGGCTTCAATCAACTGGCGACCACTCGCGCCAACGGTTTCGGCGGTAGCGACAGCCGCAGTCACGCAACCGATACTCGCGTGGCCGCCGATCAGGTCGTTCAGCTCGAGGATGTCGCCCGCATAGCCGTTGGCGATGACGGCCGCCGCGATCGGCATTTTTCTGCCATGGACAAGTACGGAAGCATGATCATCGCCCTGGGTCAGTGCGCCGGACCACCTGGCAACCAGCCTGGATTCGTCGGCCTGCATGCCGGCGACGATGCAGCCGATGGTGTCAAGAATGCAAAGCTTTGCCTGGGTGACGACTGCATCGGGCAGGTTGTCGAAGCGACACTGTGCGGCGCGCGCATGGAGCTGGTCGAGGAACATGGCATCAGTAGTGATCGAAGTCATGATGGAGTCTCATAAGCTCGCAAGGAGCGTAGAGCGGCAAGCCTTGTCTTCGCGGGGCGCGAGCGGCTGGAGTCAAACGGCTGCCACCAGCTCTGGCACGACGGTGTTCAGATCGCCAACCAGGCCGTAGTCGGCCACCGAGAAGATCGGGGCTTCGGCATCCTTGTTGATCGCGACGATCACCTTGGAGTCCTTCATGCCGGCCAGATGCTGGATCGCGCCGGAGATACCAACGGCGATGTACAGCTGCGGCGCAACGATCTTGCCGGTCTGGCCGACTTGATAATCGTTGGGCACGAAGCCGGCGTCCACGGCAGCGCGGGACGCGCCCATCGCGGCATTCAGCTTGTCGGCCAGCGGTGTCAGCACCTTGGTGTAGTTCTCGCCGGAACCCACGCCACGGCCACCGGACACGATGATCTTGGCAGCGGTCAGCTCGGGGCGGTCGCTCTTGGTGACTTCGCGCGAAACGAATTGCGAGATGCCAGCGTCGGCCACTGCGGGCAGGTTTTCGACGGCGGCCGAGCCACTTTCGGCTGCGGCGGCGTCAAAGCCGGTGCCGCGCACGGTGATGACCTTGACCTTGTCCGACGACTGCACGATCGAGATCGCGTTGCCGGCGTAGATCGGGCGCTCGAACGTGCCCGGGCTGTCGACCTTGGTGATGTCCGACAGCTGGGCTACGTCCAGCTTGGCCGCGACGCGCGGCAGGATGTTCTTGCCGTAGGCCGATGCGGGCGCCAGGATGTGGCTGTAGTCGCTGGCGATGGCCAGGACTTGCTCGGCCACGTTCTCGGCCAGGCCGTCGGCGAACTGCGGCGCATCGGCCAGCAGCACCTTGGACACGCCGGCGATCTTCGCGGCAGCAGCAGCGGCGGCAGTGGCATTGGCGCCGGCCACCAGCACGTGGACATCGCCGCCGCACTGGGCGGCTGCCGTCACCGTGTTCAGGGTAGCGGCCTTGATGGATTGGTTGTCGTGTTCAGCAATGACGAGTGCAGTCATGTTTTATCTCCTGGCGCGCTCAGATGACCTTGGCTTCGTTCTTCAGCTTTTGCACCAGCGTCGCAACGTCCGGCACCATCACACCCGCGCTGCGCTTGGGCGGCTCAACGACCTTGACGGTCTTCAGACGCGGCGCCACGTCCACGCCGAGATCTTCCGGCTTGACGATATCCAGCGGCTTCTTCTTGGCCTTCATGATGTTCGGCAGCGTCACGTAGCGCGGCTCGTTCAGGCGCAGGTCGGTGGTCACCACCGCCGGCAGCTTGAGCGACAGGGTCTCCAGACCGCCGTCCACTTCACGCGTCACCGACGCCTTGCCATCGGCCACCACCACCTTCGAGGCGAAGGTGGCTTGCGGCAGGCCTGCCAGCGCGGCCAGCATCTGGCCGGTCTGGTTGGAGTCGTCGTCGATGGCCTGCTTGCCCAGGATCACCAGCTGCGGCTGTTCCTTGTCGACCAGGGCCTTGAGCAGCTTGGCCACGGCCAGCGGCTGCAGGTCTTCGTTCGACTCGACCAGGATGCCGCGGTCGGCGCCGATGGCCATCGCCGTACGCAGGGTTTCCTGGCACTGGGTCACGCCGCAGGACACGGCGATCACCTCGGTGACCACCTCGGCTTCCCGCAGGCGCACCGCTTCTTCCACGGCGATTTCGTCAAACGGGTTCATGCTCATCTTGACGTTGGCCAGATCCACGCCCGTGCCGTCCGACTTCACCCGGACCTTGACGTTGTAATCCACCACGCGCTTGACTGCGACGAGTACTTTCATGCGTATTCACTCAACTATTGACCAAACATGCCAGGCGCGAATGGCCGCATGCGGGGCTGACGACGACACCAAGACACATGGACTGAAGTCTCCTGTTTTCCTGGTTCTATATTAATCATTGGTTGATCCAATGATAGATTGCAGATGGATGGCACGTCAATGAATCAAACATCAGTGCTTCCCCTGAGGAAGGCTACGGCGAAGCCATAAGAAGGGTGCGACCCGAGGCTAACCCAGATAGGTCATTGGTCATATCAATGGTCATGTAGGCTGCGCTATACTAGAATCTTCAAGGGACCGGTAACGCGTTGCGAGAGCGCGTTTCGCGTGAGCAGACGAGGGTAAAGCAGTGGAAAGGCACCAGACCATGGACCAAACCGGGCAAGCAGCTGTTGCCGAAGAAGCAACCTTTGAACCGATCTCAGTCAGCCGCGCACTTGACGAGATCGCCAGACAAATCCGGCAAGAAGTCATGGCAGGGCGGCTGAAGCCGGGTCAGAAGCTCCCCCCGGAGCGGGACCTTTGCGTGCGTTTTGGCGTTAGCCGCAACACTTTGCGCGAAGCCCTGCGCGCGCTCGAGATTTCCGGGATCATCGAACTCAAGAAGGGGGCTTCTGGTGGCGCGTTCATCAAGAAGGGCGACAGGGACGTCGTCATTACCGGCCTGCGGGACCTGTACTATCTTGGGTCGATCACCCCGGAGCAACTGACCGAAGCGCGAGTCATGCTTTCCGACCTGGTGGTTCGCGACGTTTGCGTGAAGGCAACTGAAGCGGACCTAGAGGCACTGCAGGCTAACGTGACCGCTGCTGAGGCCGCGCAGAAGGCGGGCAACTTCGAAGAGCGTGCACGGATACATCTCGAATTCCATAGTCTTCTCGTCAAGATTTCCGGCAACCCCATCCTGATTCTCACGATGGAGGCGATCCTGAAAGTCATGGCCGAGTTCGTTGCTCAGATCGGCTATAGCGAGAACCGCTTTGTGCTCCCTTCGCGGCGCCGGCTTCTCAAATTACTGGCGGAGCGCAACGCGGACGAGGCCGCCAACGAGATGGCAGCTCACCTTCGGCGCGTGCACCGTTACTACCTGTCGCAGATCAAGAGTCAGGACTGAGTACCCTGCGCTTGCGCAGGGCTTCTTCCCTTTCGCTTTCGCTGCAGCCTGCGCAGCTGTATTCCGCCGGACAACGGGCAATTCCACCGGATCACATTCGACTCTGGGAGGCATGGAAGACCCGCGGTGCGGCAGGTAGGGCTTTTGGCCGATCAAAGGCACCGTCGGCCCCGGTACGGAAAGTCTGGCCAGAGGGGGCGGCTGTTCGGCCGCACGGCCTATGTAAGGCTGAGCCGGGCAGGGCTCGACAGCTTGCTGCCACGCCGTTAGCGGACCCCGCCTCCCGTTCCAATGGACTGTTACATCGCGAATCAGAACCGTTCTGGCTCAAGCCTCGGCCAGGGGCCGCTGGCTGGCGTGCCGATGCCAGCGTGACCCAGCGGTGGCGCTACCTTTGGTGCACGGCACCGATCGGCAGTCCAAATGAGCCACTGCGGCCTGCCCCCTATGATAGGCGGCGACCAAGCAGTAGACGCCGCGTTCGTCACCTGGCCTTCGCAATCCAGCCCGAGATGACTTGCTCGCAGGTGAGCGGCCCCGACGCGCCGGTATGGGCGACCGACGAAGGCGTTCTCGAGAAGCGCGGCGCCGGCGCCGGATGAGGCACGCCGCCCACGTCGACGAACGCCTCGCGCGCCAGCAGATGCGGATGCTGTGCAGCCTCGCTCAGTGTCAGCACGGGAGCAAAACACGCATCGGTATCCCCGAGCAAGGCCGTCCACTCGGCCCGGCTGCGTTGCGAGAAGATCTGCGCCAGCTCCGCTCTCAGTGCAGGCCATCGGGTCCGGTCGTGTTGTGCGTCGCGCAGCGCCGGATCCACCCCGATGCGCTCGCAAAGTAGCGCGAAGAACTGTGATTCGATTGCGCCGATGCAGACGTATTCGCCGTCGGCAGCGCGGTACACCGCGTAGTATGGCGCGCCGCCATCGAGCATATTGTCGCTGCGGCGTTCGTTGTAGAGGCCACGCAGCCTGTGTCCCTGCGCCAGGCTCATCAGCGAAAGCGCGCCGTCGCAGATGGCGGCGTCCACCACCTGCCCGCGGCCAGAGCTGCGCGCCTCAATCAGCGCCGCAAGGATGCCCATCGCCAAGTATAAGCTGCCGCCGCCATAGTCACCGACGAGATTGAGCGGCGGCACCGGGCCACCATCTCGCTCGCCGATCGCGGCGAGGGCACCTGTGAGAGCGATGTAGTTGATATCGTGACCGGCCGTCTGCGATAGCGGCCCGTCTTGTCCCCATCCGGTCATGCGGCCGTAGACAAGCCTGGGATTCAGCGCCGCGACGGTCTCCGGCCCGAGGCCGAGGCGTTCCATCACCCCCGGGCGGAACCCTTCGACCAGCGCATCTGCATGGGTCAGCAGCTTCAGGACTTGATCCCGATCCTTGGCACTTTTCAGATCCAGCAGCACGGTGCGCCTGCCACGTCCAATGAGATCTTGCGGGTGAATAGGCCTGGCTCCAGGCCGATCGATACGGACAATGTCGGCGCCCATGTCCGCAAGGAGCATACAGGCGAACGGCCCTGGTCCAAGCCCCGCGAACTCAACGATCCGGACCCCCGACAAGGGGCCCTTCTTCAGTGAGGTGGTGTTTGTTTGATCCACGATTTGGCTCCGTTCACGGGCGTCAGCCGCCATCCGTTGCGCGAACCGGCGTAGCACCCAACGCACCTGAACGCTCAAGTTCCGAGATCCGCGTCTCATCGTAGTGCAAGACATCGCGTAACACTTCGGCCGTGTGTTCGCCCACCGCCGGCGCAGGACGTGGGGCCACGGCAGGCGTTTCGGATAGCCTCATCGGCGATTCAATGTTGGGAATCCAGCCTTTCACGGGATGGGGAATACGGGTAGTCAGACCGCGTGACTGGGCCTCGCCAGAGCGCAACGCTTCGCCAAGCGTACGGACTTCGCCGTGTGGCACGGAGGCTGCGCGCAGCTTGGCCTGCCAGTGGCTCCAAGGCTCCGCCGCAAAAGCCTCGTTGAGGATCCCAAACAGTTCTTCGCGATGATTCAGCCGATCGATGCTTCTCACCAGATCGGGACGAGCCGCGATATCCGGGCGTCCCAAGACATCGCCGAAGAGGCGCGCAAAGATCTTGTCGTTCCCGCAATGCAGGTAAAAGGGCCGGTCCGCCGCGTGAAACACCCCTGAAGGGCACGTATCCGGTGTGGAATTGCCGTGGCGCTGGGGATCCTTTCCGGTCAGCAAGTTCTGCATGCCGGCAAATCCCGTCATCATGACTGCGGTATCAAATAGCGATACCTCGACAAATTGCCCCTTTCCGGTGCGCTCGCGTGCCAATAAGGCAAGCAGCAGTGCATTGCTCGCCATCAGGGCCGTTCCCATATCCATGACCACTGGCCCGCTGCGCACGCCGGGACGGTCAGGATAGCCATTCATGGACATGTAACCGCTCTCAGCCTGTACCACAGGGTCGAAGCCAAGTCGATCCGCATACGGCCCCGTACGCCCGTACGCGGACACGGAACAATAGATGAGGCGTGGATTGAGCTGCGCACAGCGCTCGTAGCCCAATCCAAGACGCTCCATGACGCCGCTCGAAAAGTTCTCGACCACGACGTCCGCAGTCGCGATCAGGTCGAGCGCCACCTTCACACCCTCCTCGGTTTTGATGTCGAGCGCGAGACTGCGCTTGTTCCGATTGGTCCAAAGGTACGGCCCGCCCTGCGCAGGCAGCGCCGGATCCAGTGGCGGGTAATAGCGGAAATCCTCTCCGCGCCCAGGGCGCTCAATCTTGATCACATCCGCGCCAAAGTCCCCCAGGATCATTGTCGCCAGTGGTCCCGCGATGAAGTGCGAAAAATCGACCACTTTCAGTCCGCTCACGGCACTTTCGCGTGGCTGAGTTGGCGCCTCACGCACTGGCAGCTCTTCGATATACGTTTGGTTAAACATGGTCTCCTACCCCAATTGTGTCAATGGCTCAACCAATGTAACGTAGGGCCGTGGCGCCGTCAACACGCCCCTGCCTGACAGGCATCAGCGTCCGAGTGGTATGAAGGTCCCATGCAGCCACCACCATGCTTTCGGGAAATCTCCCATTTGACAGTTTATGCCGTTGGTTCTACCATTGCAAAAATGAAAACGCCAGATCCGAACCAACGGTTCGTTGCCGGCGCAAGCGGAGACAATGCAATGAGCAAGCCAAGACGCGTCGCGATCATCGGCGCGAGTGCTATCCCGGTCGGAAGGCACCAGACAGCTGATGCGGAGGAGCTTCAGACGCTGGAGCACGAGGTCCTGTTGCGGCTGGTACTTGAGGCGACGCGCGATGCCGGTGTGGACAAGCGTGACATCGAGAGCCTGGTCTTCACGCTGCCGCGGCCATACACGCGGCAGAAGTACCTGCACACGTTCATGATCGGCAAGCTCAAGCTGCCATGCCGGGGCACCGTGCTCGAGGTGATGGGCAATGGCATGACCGCCGCCCTGGCGCTTGATCAGGCGTGCAACGAAATCCTGCTCGGCAGGGCCAAGGTCGCACTGGCGCTCGGTATCAATATGGAAACGGCGGTTTCCGCGGCCGAGCATGCCATGAGCAGCATGCGGACGACCGGCGATGTCGACTTCCATGTCCCCGCAGGCTTCACGCCGATCTCGTGGTACGCCATGGACGCAGCGCGCTACATGCACGAGCATGGCGCCACGCAGGAGCAGCTGGCCGCAGTGGCCGTGAAGAACCGCTATCACGCTTCGCTGAACCCTCTGGCCCAGTACCGCAAGCCGGTCACGACGCAGGAGGTACTGGCACAGCGCCCGATCGTCGAGCCCCTGGGACTGTATGACGTGCCGCCACGCGGCGACGGTGCGGCCTGCCTGGTGCTCGCAAGCGAGGATGTTGCACACGCTACCGGCCGCCCGTATGTGTTGATCCAGGGCCGGGGCTTCCAGCATGACGGCTCACACCAGATCAGCGACGTACCCAACGACATGATCGGCTTCGAGGCGGCACGGGCCGCTTCGGCGCAGGCATACGCCGAAGCGGGCATCACGGCTTCGGACCTTGATCTGGCGGAGCTCTATGCCCCTTGCACGATTGTCGAGATCCTGGTTAGCGAGGCGCTCGGTTTGGTACCGCGTGGCCGGGGATCGATTGCCGCACTCGACGGAGAGACCACGCTGGGCGGGCGGATTCCGATCTCCACGTCTGGCGGCCTACTTTCGCGCGGCCATCCATCCTATGTCACGTCGCTCTACAACTACGTGGAGATTGCGGAACAGCTGCGCGGCCGCGCAGGCGAGCGCCAGGTGAAGGGCGCCCAATGGGGTGTTGCAACAGGGGAACTGGGCAACTACAACGCAGCGCTGGTTCACGTGTTCGAAGGAGTTCAATGATGCTCGAGACAGTCGACATTGGCGCCGCGCGTGCCTATCCGCCGCGCGTATCGAAGGCGACTGAGCCGTTCTGGAGCGCTCTTGCGCAAGGCCGCTGGATCACCACTGCATGCTGCGACTGCGGCAAGCAGAGCTTTCCGCCGCAGATCATCTGCCCGCATTGCTGGTCCGAATCGCTCGAATGGACCGATCTCAGCCCGCGCGGGGTCGTCTATTCCTGGACGCGCGTGCACGCCGCGCCCACCGTCTTCGCGGCCGAGGCCCCCTACAGCGTCTGCATTGTCGACTTGGATTGCGGCATACGCATTGCCTGCAAGCTGCTGGAAGCCGAAGCAGCGGCGCCGAGTATCGGCATGGCCGTGGAGATGGTACGGCTGCACTACCAGGATGGCGACCTGTTTGCCGCCCGCGCTGTTCAGCGCTGATGACCGGGGCTGACGGCGGCAGCGCAGCGCTGCCGTCACTGCTACAACGTTTCTTGTTCTTGTTGTTCTACATCGTCTCAGGAGTTATGCCATGCGCGACGCCCCTTCGTCCGTGACCACGGTTGACTGCGATTTGCTGGTGATCGGTTCCGGTGCCGGCGGCCTCTCCACGGCTGTCACCGCCCGCAAGCACGGCCTTGATGTCTTAGTCGTGGAGAAAGACAGCGTGTTTGGCGGCACCACCGCCTTTTCAGGCGGTGTGCTGTGGATTCCCGGTAACCCGGTCTCCCGCCGTGCCAATCAGAAGGACACTCGCGAAGCTGCGCGCGCCTACCTAGCGGCAGAAACGGGATCATCCTTTGATGCCGCCGCCGTCGATGCGTTCCTGGACAACGGTCCGAAGATGGTCGATTGGTTCGAACGCGAGACCAGCGTGAAGTTCGTGCCAACGCTGTATCCTGACTACCACCCCACGCAGATCGGTGGCGTTGACGTCGGCCGCTCCATCCTGGCGGCACCGTTCGATATTCGCGAACTGGGCAAGGACGTGTCGCGCCTACGCCCGCCGCTATCGACCATCACGTTCATCGGCATGATGTTCAATTCGTCGAATGCCGACCTGAAGCACTTCTTCAACGTGACGAAGTCGGTGAAGTCGTTCTTCTATGTTGCCAGGCGGCTCGCAAGTCACCTCAAGGAGTTGGTGCTCTACCGGCGCGGCATGAATGTCACCAGCGGCAATGCGCTGGCGGCGCGCCTGGCGAAATCGGCGCTGGATCTCGGCATTCCCATCTGGACTGCGTCGCCCGCGCTTCGGCTTGTGATCAAGGACGGCGCAGTGGCGGGCGCGATCGTCAAGCGCGACGGCGGCGAGGTGGAAGTCCGGGCCCGACACGGCGTAGTACTCGCCAGTGGCGGTTTTTCGCACGACATCCAGCGTCTGCGCAAGGCCTACCCGCATGTTGCCCGCGGCGGCGAGCACTTTTCACCGGTGCCGGCCACCAACACCGGCGATGGCGCACGCCTGGCGGAGGAGGCGGGCGGCACGGTGCCGCTGCGCTATCGCGACGCTGCGGCGTGGATGCCGGTATCGAAGGTACCGATGGGAGGTGGGCGCTACGTCGCGTTCCCGCATCTGCTTGACCGCTACAAGCCCGGCGTCATCGGCGTGTTGCGCAATGGCCAGCGGTTCACCAACGAATCGAATTCCTACCACGACGTGGGCGCGGACCTGATTCGCGCATGCGCAGGCCAGCAGGAAACCGCAATGTGGCTGATCTGCGACCACGCCACCATCTCGAAGTACGGGCTGGGCTACGCCAAGCCGGCGCCTCTGCCCCTTGGCCCGTTGCTGCGTAAAGGCTATCTCAATCGGGGCGGTTCGCTTGCCGGGCTCGCGCAAGAATGCGGCATCGATGCCGCGGGGCTTGAGCAGACTGTGCGCGAGTACAACGCGGGTGCGCAGTACGGTGAGGATCGCCAGTTTGGCCGGGGCATCACTTCGTTCAACCGATACCTAGGGGATCCGGACCACAAGCCGAATCCCTGTGTGGCGCCCATCGCGCAGGGCCCTTTCTATGCCCTGCAGGTAGTGATGGGGGATCTCGGCACCTTTGACGGCATTGCCACGAATGTGGAGGGTGCCGTGCTGCGCGAAGACGGCAGGGCCATTGCCGGCCTCTATGCCGTGGGCAACGACCGTGCCAGCATCATGGGCGGCAACTATCCAGGCGCTGGGATTACCCTGGGCCCCATCATGACATTCGGGTACATCACCGGACGGCACATCGCCAGCCTCGCAAATGCGCATGCAGGCAGCGGGGCACCGCAAGCCGCACGCAGGGAGAAAGCGCATGCTGCCTGACAACGCACTCACCCTCGTCGACCACCGTATCTACACGATCCGGCTGCGCAGGATGAACGAGTTCCTGGATGTGTTCGGCAAGATGGCAATGCCCATCCTGCTCGAAACCCTGGGCAATTCGCTTGGCGCCTATGTCAGCCATGTCGGGCCGCAGAACCAGTTCGTGCACTTGTGGGGCTACAAGGATCTAGCCGACTTCGAGCACCGTTCCCGTGCACGTGACGCCCACCCCAGGTTCGCCGAATACCTGACGGCCTCGGAGCACCTGATCGTCGCCCAGGAGACGCGGCTGATCCGTGCGGTCGCCATGCCCGGAGTAACGATTCCTACTAGCAATCGATAACGGCAGGCAAACCTGCCGGCCTGACAGAAAAACTGGAGACACAAATGAAATTCTTCCCCCGCATCCCACGAATTTCGCGCAGCGTTGCCGCCTGCTTCGCCGGCGTTCTCGCATACATGGGCGTCTCGGTGCCCGCCGCCGCGGCGGATGCCTATCCGGCCAAGCCAATCACGATTGTGGTGCCGTACTCGGCAGGTGGGGCTAGCGATATCCAGGTACGCGTCATCTCCCAACAGCTGTCGACGATACTCCGGCAACCCATCATCGTCGACAACCGGGCAGGGGCGTCCGGCGCGATTGGCGCGGCCTTTGTGGCACGTGCCGTACCGGACGGCTATACCCTGCTGTACCCGAACAACGGCCTGTTGATTGCGGCGCTGCTCAACAAGTCTGCTGGGTACGATCCGCTCAAGGATCTCGCGCCCATTTCGACGGTGACCACCATGCCGATGGTGCTGGTCGTGAACAAGAGCATGCCGGCCAACAATCTGCGCGAGTTCTTCGCCTATGCCAAGGGCCATCCGAACACGCTCAATTACGCTACCGCGGGCCCGGCTTCATACGGCAACCTTGCCACTCACCTGCTTTCGCAGGCTGCCGGCCTGAGCATGACACAAGTACCGTATCGGGGGGAGGCGAACACCACGATGTCGGTGCGTTCAGGCGAAGCGCAGGTGCTGTTTACGAGTCCGTCCGCAACGATGATGGGCCAGGTCAACGCAGGCAGCCTGAAGCTGTTGGGCGTGGCAAGCGCCGGGCGCTCTGAGGTGGCGCCCAATGCGCAGCCGATCAACGAGGTTCTGCCGGGCTTCAAATCGGAGATCTGGTTTGGTCTGATGGCGCCCGCCAAGACGCCGCAGCCTGTCATCGACAAGCTCAATCAGGCCGTGCAGCAGGTGCTGAAGGACCCCGGCATTCGCGCCAAGCTGTTGGCCAATGCGGCGGTTGCGCAGCCTTCCACCCCGCAGGCGTTCGACAAGCTGCTCCGCGCGGAGCATGCCCAGTTCGCGGAAATCATCCGCAAGCACAACATCACGGCGGACTGAGCTGCCGGTACCGAATGCAGCCTGCACGACGTTGTCGTGCAGGCGGTACTGATGACGACCATGGCTGGAGCCTGTGCCGGTACCCCGGTCCTGGCGAAGCCACCTGACCTAACTTCAACCTTCTGGAGTATGCAATGACGTTGATGAATATTGCCGGATTGTCGGACGAGCAGCGCATGATGCGCGAGGGCGTGCTCGACCTGCTTTCGCGCCACCTTCCATGGGACAAGATCCGCAAAATGGACGAGGCGCGTGAGTTTCCGCACGAAGCCTTCAATGCGCTGGCCGAAGCAGGCTATCTTGGGATTTTTTATCCCGAATCGCTCGGGGGCATGGGCGGCAGCTTCAAGGACATCGCCGTCTTCCTGGAGACGCTCGGCTACCACTACACCGGCATTGCCCAGGCCGTGACCACCACGGCAATCTATGCCGGCATGCATATCGCAAAGTTCGGTTCGCCGGAACTTCAGCAGGCTATCGTGCCTGGCATCATCGCTGGCAAGACCAAGCTGGCGCTGGCAATGTCCGAGCCGGGCACGGGCTCGGACGTGGCCGGCATCAAGACCAACGCCCGCCGCGAAGGCGACGAGTTCGTCCTCAACGGCAACAAGGTCTGGATTACCTGCGCCCACGTTGCGGACTACCTCGTCGTGATTACCAAGACCGATACCGGGGCAGCACGCCACCAGGGCATCAGTACCTTGCTCGTCGACACCAAGGCACCGGGTGTGACCATCAAGCCCTTGTCGATGCTCGGTCGGCGGACCACGCACGCCAACGAGGTGTTCTTCGACAATGTGCGTGTGCCTGTCAACAACCTGATCGGCGGTGAAGGCATGGCATGGAAGAACATCATGAAGTGCCTGGGCCTTGAGCGCATGGCGCTTGCGGCAATCTCATCGGGACACTGCTTCAAGATCACAGAGTACGCGCGCGACTACGCCAAGGACCGTATCCAGTTCGGCCAACCGATCTCTAAGTTCCAAGTCATTCAACATAAGCTTGCGGACATGCTCATCATGTCGGAGACGGCCCGCCAAGCTGTATATCGCGTGGCGGAACTGCTCGACGGAGGCCATTCCGCCCTCCAGGAAACCTCGATCGCGAAGATCGTCGCCACCGATAACAACTTTAAGTGCGCGGACATTGGCCTGCAGGTTCTGGGTGGCGCGGGTTATTCGATGGAGTACGACATGCAGATGTTCTTCCGTGATTCGCGCGTGGGGCCCATCGGGGGCGGCAGCAACGAGATCCAGCGCAACGTGCTGGCCAAGCTCATGGATCTGTGATGACAGCTCGTGGCGGGACTAACCGCGTGCGGCCGGTGCCGCCACGGGGCATTGAGGAGGAATCAAGATGAAGACACAGGTCGCGATCATCGGCGCCGGGCCATCGGGCCTGCTGCTAGGGCAGTTGCTGACCCGCGCGGGGATCGACAACATCATTCTGGAACGCCAGGCGCCCGAGTACGTGCTTGGCCGTATCCGCGCCGGCGTACTGGAGCAAGGTACCGTCGATCTGATGCGCGAGGCCGGCGTGAGCGAACGCATGGACGCGGAAGGGCTCGTGCATGAAGGCATCGAGCTGATGTATGGGGGACGACGCGACCGCCTGGATCTCAAGACGCTGACTGGCGGCGGCACAGTACTGGTCTACGGGCAGACAGAAGTGACTCGCGACCTGATGGAAGCCCGCTGGGCAGCCGGCGCCACCACGATCTATCAGGCTGCCAACGTCCGCCCTCATGGCGTGAAGGACGAGCAGCCTTATGTCACGTTCGAGCGGGACGGCGAAACGGTACGCCTGGACTGCGATTACATCGCCGGCTGCGACGGCTTCCACGGTGTCTCGCGGCAGACCATCCCGGCGGAGGTTCAGAAGCACTACGAGCGGGCCTACCCCTTCGGCTGGCTGGGCCTGCTATCCGATACGCCGCCGGTCAGTCACGAACTGATCTATGCGCATCACGACCGAGGCTTCGCGCTTTGCAGCCAGCGCTCCCACACACGCAGCCGCTACTATCTGCAAGTGCCATTGACGGAGCGAGTCGAGGATTGGTCCGACGAACGTTTCTGGGAAGAGTTGAAGCGGCGCCTGCCGGAAGAGGTGGCCGACAAGCTTGTGACCGGCCCCTCGATGGAGAAGAGCATCGCACCGCTGCGCAGCTATGTGGTCGAGCCCATGCAGTATGGAAAACTTTTCCTTGTCGGCGATGCCGCGCACATCGTCCCCCCGACCGGCGCAAAGGGCCTGAACTTTGCGGCCAGCGATGTCAGTACGCTCTACCGCATCCTGCGGCTGGTCTATCAGAAAGGCCGGACAGACCTGCTTGACAAGTACTCGGATATCGCACTGCGGCGCGTTTGGAAAGCCGAGCGCTTTTCCTGGTTCATGACCAACTTGCTCCATGAATTCCCGGAGAACGAGCCATTCGACAAGCGCATGCAGCGGACCGACTACGACTACTTCACAAGCTCGGAGGCCGGGCTGAAGAGTATCGCTGAAAATTACGTTGGGTTGCCCTACGAGCCGGTTGAGTAATCCGCCATGCTAGCCGGCGTCTACCGTTTTGCCGCGGTGCGCCGGCTAAACGGCATGGCCGGCACTCAACGCGTTCAGCGTAATCGCCGCGCCAGCCGGGCAGCGGCGGCATCGATTGCCGGGCTGCGGGCGTGACGTATATGACACGCATCGGCCATCTTGACTTTGTGATTAAGCTGCACGGATCCACGCAGTGCGTGTTGAGTAGAACAAGGAAGGTCCGCCCGATCAGCCTGGCACACGCGATCCATGGTGCGCCACCTGCGTCCCGGGGGAGGAGATTGCCACAGCAGCTACGCGTCCACCCAACTGGCGACGTCCGGCAATTTCGCTCTTGTAGTACGGAAGCCATTTGCCGCGTGTGCGTGGTCTGGGAAGCCAAATGAGATCCCGCAGACGATCAACCGATCCGGCGACAGAGCAAAGTGACGACGGACCAAGGCCGGCCGGGATGCCAACGCGGCCTGCGCCACGCAGGCGACACCAAGGCCATGGGCAGCAAGCATGAAGTTGTTGACATAGCCGCCGCAGTCGATCGCGCCGTAGACGCCGAGCGCCTCATCCGTCGTGATGATCGCTACGTGTGGAGCGCCGAACAGCCGGAAATTCTCTTCTGCCTGCCTGGATGAGGCTTCCCTGTCGCCTTTTGCAACCCCTACGCTCGCATACAAGGCCAGCCCGCATTCCCGCCTGCGCTCCTGGTATATCCCCTGGTACTCGCGCGGCCACGGAAAGTCCGGAGCGGCTGGCTCCCGCGCTACCCCATCAAGCATCGCCTCACGGAACCGGTCCGCGGCAGCGCCACTCGCAATGACCACCTTCCAGGGTTGAGAGTTACACCAAGATGCTGCTCGCTGTGCCAGGCGAAGGATTCGCTCAATCGTTTCGCGCGGCACCTGATGCGGCAGGAATGCCCTGCAGCTGAAGCGGCCTGCGTGCAGGCGCTCAAGCGCGCTGAAATCTCTTTCCGGTACGGTGTTTTCCGGACGTGAGTCCAATGACATTGGGGTACTCCAAGTTATGGCTGACCGCGCGGCCAAGCGTCCAAAAAAACATGGCACTGCGTGCAACACAGTGCCATGAACCCTTGCACCATGAAGGGAGATCAACCGTCACGGGCGCTCCATCCCGACAAGCGCCGTGCATGAAACTATGCGACTTCCTCGCCGATCCGGCGAGGACTCATGATGCTCAGAATTTGTGACGCAGGCCGACCGTCGTGCCGAACTGGTTCATGCCCGGATCGGTATTCCCAAAGCCTGAAGCGCCGGCGCCCAGGCCGAGTGCAGACGTACCTCGGTTCTTCGTATAGCCTACCGAAAGATACACATCGGTCCGCTTTGAGAAGGCATAGTTGGCAAAGCCAACAAACAGCCATGGATCCGCGTTCGTATTCTTGAAATCCTGATAGTAGGCGGCGCCTGCCAAGGAAATCGCCGGCGTTGCCTGCCATCTCAGGCCTAGCCACCAAAGATTGGAACCCTGGTTCGCGGCGCCAGGTACTGCGCCGGGAAGCAACGCGCCATCATATGCCTTCGCCCATCGGTAGCCGGCGTAGGTCGCGACCGTGCCAGTGGCGTAGGTTGCGGCAAATGTCGCGCGCCGGGTCTTGGCGTTGGGATTGACGGTCAAGGTGCCGGTATTGATCTCGTCATAGACACCGCCGAAGCTGAGTGGGCCTGTCGTGTAATCCAGACGGAACCCATACTCCCGTCCCAGCTTGCTGTTGCCGGGAACTTCGCTGCCCCCCGTGGTCCCGCTCTCCGCACCAAAGCTGTACATAGCCGCGGCGGTCAGCCCGTTGAACGTGCCCACATACTTGACCGTATTGTCCGCACGCCCGACGAAGCCCAGATCCTGGGTGAAGATGGAGTACCTCGGAGCCAAACCCATCGGATCGAAATTGCCAATGAAATCGAACAGCAGGTTTTGCTGTCGACCTAGCAAAATGCTGCCCCAGCCTCCCTGCAGGCCGACATATGCCATCCGGCCGAACAGGCGGTTGCCTTGGCCCGATTTCCCGGTGTCCGGGTCAAAGCCGCTTTCCAGAACAAAGACGCTTTTGAGGCCAGCACCGAGATCTTCCGCGCCCCGGAGGCCCCATCGCGAACCGGAAATATTGCCTGCGGTTTCGCGAACGACGTCATGCCCGCCGCCCGCCTGGTGATTAGCATATTCCACACCCACGTCGACGACACCATAAAGCGTCACGCTCGATTGCGAGTGGGCAGCCATCGAGAACAGCCCACCAACGGCCGCAATGCATACTCTGGACTTCATTACATCTCCTCCAATTGGGAATAGTCGATCCCATTTCGTTTCTTGTGTCTCCCATGGACCGCACTGGCGCCCACTTGCCACCGGGCGAAGACAGCCAACAGGAGTTGCATCCGAGTCAACCTTGAAAGTTGTAGTTGGTTGAACCAATGAACTAGAAATTTACACGACGGTGACTTCAGTCGTCAATGCGCGCGGCAGGTGTTGCTCGCAGCCAACTGGCTACTGCGAAGTTGATATGGAGGTCTTACGCTAAGGAGTTCGGGTGGCGGCACGAGGATTGGAACCATGGCAACCGTGGCCGCAGTGCCGAGTGCGGTGCCCAACAGTCTGAAGGCGGGCTAATGTGTTGCACCCGAATCGAGTTGGACTCGCTGAATACCGCAGTGACGCCCGTGCGGGTCAATCAAACTCAAACTCCAGGACGATATAGAACGACGCCAGTAGGGCTGCAGGGGACATTTTTTCTACGTCGGCCCGGGTAGCGGGATTGACTTGCTTCGATCCAGGTTCTGAGAGCCCGTTTGAAAATTCGCCGCGGATGTGTTCTAGCGTTCGGATGTGGAAAAAAGAACATCGAGAGCGGCAGGCAAGCATGGCGGCCAAGACAAAGCGGTATCCGAGCGATCTGACGGACATGGAATGGGCAGCGATGGGGGGACTGCTGCCGAAGCCCGCACAGCGGGGGCGACGCAGGAAGGCTGATCTGCGGGAGGTCATCAACGCCTTGCGATACCTGGTGCGCTCGGGGTGTGGCTGGCGCATGCTACCCAAGGACTTTCCGGCCTGGCAAACGGTGTACTGGTGGTTTCGCCGACTGATGCGCCGGTTCCTGTTCCAGACGCTTCATGACGTAGTGCTGATGCTCGATAGGGAGTTGGAAAGCAGGCAGCCTTGCCCAAGCGCGGGCGTGGTGGATAGCCAGTCGGTAAAAGCGCCAGCGGCGAAAGAGCGCGGCTACGACGCGGGAAAGAAGATCGTCGGGCGCAAGCGGCATATTGCCGTGGATACGAATGGCCGGTTGCTGATGGTGAACTTGACGCCTGCGGACATCGCCGACAGTACCGGGGCGTTGGCGGTTCTGGAGACCCTAAAAAAGCGTCGGCCGGGACTGAAGCATCTGTTTGCAGACGGCGCGTACGATCGTCGCACATTGATGGATAAAGCCGCGACGCTCGACTTCGTCGTGCAGGTGGTGCGCCGCCACGAGGATCAGGTTGGCTTCGCGGTGCTACCCCGGCGTTGGGTGGTGGAACGTACCTTCGGTTGGATGATTCGCTGGCGTCGCCTTGTCAGGGACTACGAGCGGCGTCCTGATGTGTCCGAGGCCACGGTCTATATCGCAATGGGCAGGCTGCTGCTACGCAGAATCGCCCATCCTTGAATTATCAAACGGGCTCTGAGCACCACCCCTTTCAAGGTGACGAAAATTAGGGCACCCTCCGTGTCCTCGAACCGAAAATGGAGTCAGTGGCGTGGTACTGGACGCAGTGGTGGAACGCTTTATCGAACACAGCCCGATCAGCGTGATGGCGCGCCTGG
>NZ_JBIUHC010000105.1:0-36032 GCF_044627735.1 Cupriavidus sp. CuC1
GTTGGGCGGCGCAAGCCGCGTCAACGAAGTGCGGATAAATCCAATGCTCAACTTTGAGCAGATTTTATGGAACAGCAAACATCATGGCCCTGACTCTCCACTACCATCCACTGTCTTCGTTCTGCCACAAGGCGCTGATCGCGCTCTACGAAAACCAGACGCCGTTTTCCGGTGTTGTGGTGAACCTTGGCGAGAAGGACTCGCGCGCCGCGTTCCTGGCGCTCTGGCCCGTCGGCAAGATGCCGGTGCTGCGCGACGACGGGCGCGACGTGACGCTGCCGGAAACCACGATCATCATCGACTACCTCGACCAGCACTACCCGGGTGCGCGAGCGCTGCTGCCGGCCGGCGACGATGAGCGCCGCGAGGCAAGGCTGTGGGACCGCATCTTCGACCTGTACGTGCACCTGCCGATGCAGAAGATCGTGGGCGACCAGCTACGGGCCGAGGCAGAGCGCGACCCACGCGGCGTGGCGGACGCGCAAGCCGCGCTGCGCACTGCCTACGACATGATCGAGCCGCGCATGGCCAGCCGCACCTGGATGGTCGGCGAGCACTTCACGCTGGCGGACTGCGCCGCGGAACCCGCGCTGTTTTATGCGGCAGTGGTGGTGCCGTTCGCGCAAACGCATCCGCACCTGGCCGCCTATTTCGAACGCCTGGTGGCCCGTCCTTCGGTTGCGCGCGTGCTGGCCGAGGCGCGCCCCTACTTCCACATGTTCCCGATCAAGAACGCCATCCCGGCGCGCTTTCTCGAGGACGAGCCACCAGTTGCCTGATCCCTTTTACACAAGTTTAGCGAGATGACGTCAGATGCCGGGCAACGCCTCTTTGTGTTTCCGGATCTCGATTTCGCGCTGGCCGTCGCGGCAGGCAACTATGACACGCCGGACCAATGGGTTGCGCCCGTGGTGGCCTTGCAACAAGTCTTCCTGGCCAGCCTGGCGGAGTGAATGACTGCGTATTGAAAGGCAAGACTGCGTTGTCCGGCGATGTGCGGCCCTGTGTGGCTCTGTGCGTCGAATTGACGAGCCACCCCGGCGCCGAGTGACGCACGCGGCAGTTCATCCGACCCAGTGCCGCCGGCCCTGACCGGCGACGGGCAGCGCCGCCGTTCCAAAAGCCGGGATAAGGCCGCAATGGCCTTGCTCCTCCTCGCATTGATCCCCCTTCCCGCTGCTTAAGATGCTGCCGCACCTCGCGAAACGCGATGCGGTACGGCTGAACCCAACACTTTGAGGATCCGAAGCTTTACAGGCCCGGCAGCACCCTTGCGGGTGCCGCCATTTCGTCCTGCTCGCCCCGCGTGCGCTCCCGCCGCGCGGGGCGTTTTTTTTGCAAGCCGCGGCAAGGCTTGTGCGGCCCGGGCAAGGGCATCATCTTGCGCACACGGTCTCGGCAACAAGCGCATCGATCAGCGCCGCCATGGACGCGCGCTTGAGCAACGACTGCCTGACCAGCACGCCGATCTCGCGGAAGATGGGTTCACCGGGCAACGGTATTTCCACGACGTTACGCGCCGCCCGCAGCGGCACCAGCGCGGACGGAATGATCGCGCAGCCCAGCCCCTCATCGACCATGTGCAGGATCACGGCGGGCTCGTCCAGCTCCATGCCCTCTTCCACCCACAGCCGGTGCCGGCGCAGATAGCGGTCCACCAGTTGCCCGCCCATGGAATGCCGGTTGTAGCGGATGAACGGCATGGCCGCCAACACCGCTTTCAGGTCGCGCGGCGAGCCCGCCGGCGCAATGCCGACAAAGCGCTCGCGCATCAGCGGCACCCATTTGAGTTCCTGCGGAATGCCGAGCCTCGGCTTGATGAGTACCGCCACGTCGAGCTCGCGGGCATCGACCTGGGTCAGCAGCTGGGTGGACATGCCGGGGACGATGTTGACGTGCGTCTTGGGAAATCCGGCGCGAAAGCGCTTCATGGCTCCGGGCAGCAGCGTGGCCTGCACGGTGGAGACGGCGCCAAGATCCAGCGGCGTGGTGTCGGAGGCGGAATGCGCGCGGCCCTTCATGGACTCGTATAGCTCGACAAAGCGCATGGCTTCGGGCAGCAGCTTGCGGCCCTCCTCGCTCAGCGCGACCGATTTGCCGGCCCGGTCGAACAACGTGCAACCAAGGTCTTCCTCCAGCCGGCGTATCTGGGTGCTCACCGCTGACTGGGTGAGGGCAAGGCGCGCGCCGGCGGCGGAAAAGGACGAGGTCTCCGCCGCCACAAGGAAGGTGCGGAAGTAACGGATCATGCGGTGATCGCCGGGAACATGGCGTGATTCATATCGAAATTTTTGATGCTGAGCACAGAAATCATTCGTTTCATATTACGACTTCTGCTGATTACAATCAAACGCAGCCGCACACCCACAACCCCACGCACAAGAGCCCCTTTGATGAGCGCAACCCCTTTGTTCCACCTGGCCTTTCCCGTCAATGACCTGGAAGAAGCGCGCCGCTTCTACGGCGAGCTCCTCGGCTGCCCCGAAGGCCGCAGCTCCAACGCCTGGATCGATTTCAATTTCTATGGCCACCAGGTCGTCGCCCACCTCGCGCCGGAAGAATGCGGCCACCGCGCCACCAGCGCCGTCGACGGCGACGAGGTGCCCGTCCGTCACTTTGGCGCGATCCTGTCCATGGATGCCTGGGAAGCGTTGGCCGAAAAGCTGCGCGCTGCCGATACGAAGTTCGTGATCGAGCCGCATGTGCGCTTCAAGGGGCAGGTCGGCGAGCAGGCGACCATGTTCTTCCTCGATCCGTCGGGCAACGCACTGGAGTTCAAGGCCTTTGGCGACATCAGCCAGGTCTTCGCCAAGTAATCCCTCCCCCGCTTTCGTCACAGACGGACCCAGACATGACCGAATTCGTTATCCAGCCCGCCGAACAGGCGAGCGTCGCCGTGGCCGGCAGCAGCGCCCGCTTTCCCATCCGCCGCGTGTTCTGCGTGGGCCGCAACTACGCCGCGCACGCCCGCGAGATGGGCAATGACCCGGACCGCGAACCGCCGTTCTTCTTCACCAAGCCGGCCGACGCCGTCGTGGCCGCCGAAGGCACGGTGGCGTATCCGCCGCTCACGGAAAACCTGCACCACGAGATCGAACTGGTGGTGGCGATCGGCAAAGGCGGCGCGGACATCCAGCCAGAGCAGGCGCTCGACCTGGTCTGGGGCTATGGCGTGGGCGTGGACCTGACCCGCCGCGACCTGCAGGACACCGCCAAGAAGATGAGCCGTCCGTGGGACTGGTCCAAGGGCTTCGATGCCTCCGGCCCGTGCGGCCCGCTGCACCCCGTGGCCAGCATCGGCCATCCCAGCGAAGGCCACGTGTGGCTCAAGGTCAACGGCGAGACGCGCCAGGAAGGCGACCTGAACGAGCTGATCTGGCCCGTGGCCGATGTCATTGCCTATGTTTCGCAGAGCGTGACCCTGGCGCCGGGAGACCTGATCTTCACGGGCACGCCGGCCGGCGTCGGCGCGCTGCAACCCGGCGACGAAGTGACTGCCGGCGTGGCGGGTGTTGGCGAGATCGCTTTCCGCGTGGGCAAGCGTTAAGACGTATTTAATTAGTCAGACATCTTATGACATGGCTCACCGCGAGCCATGTCATGGCCTCAGCGCGATTCCCGCCTGCCTTGGACCTCTCCGAGCGCACGATCTCTTCCCAAACTTTCCCCAAACCTCCCTTAACCTTGCCACTTCGCTTGACGACGCGCGTGCGAGGGTTATACTTGCCCCATGTTGTACGATAACCTATAAGTTAAGCCGCAGGAGACACAATGCGCGAGAACCGGATCCGGAAAATGTGGACGAACGGGCAAGCCGTCGTCAACGGCTGGCTGTCCATCCCCAGCAGCTTTGCCGCGGAGACCATGGCCCACCAGGGCTGGGACTCCCTCACCGTGGACCTGCAGCACGGCGCGCTGGACTACCGCGATGCCCTCAGCCTGTTCACGGCGATTTCCACCACCGACACCATGCCGGTGGCGCGCGTGCCCTGGAACGAGCCGGGCATCCTGATGAAGGTGCTCGACGCTGGCGCGTACGGTGTGATCTGCCCGATGATCAACACACGCGAAGACGCGCAACGCCTGGTCGCCGCCACCCACTACCCGCCGATGGGCACGCGCAGCTTCGGGCCGATCCGCGGCATGCTGTATGGCGGCCCCGACTATCCCGAGCGCGCCAACGAAACCATCGTTGTCTTCGCGATGATCGAGACCAAGCAGGGGCTGGATAACCTGGACGACATCCTGTCGGTCGAAGGGCTCGATGCGGTTTATATCGGCCCGTCCGACTTGTCGCTCGCGCTCGGTTGCCGCCCGACCTTCGACGATGTCGACCCGCCCGTCGCGGAGGCGATCGCGCACGTGGTGGCCCGCGCCAAGGCGCACGGCGTGGTCGCCGGCATCCACAACGGCGCACCGGAAGCGGCATTGCGCCGGATCGAGCAAGGCTTCCAGTTCGTCACCGTTGGCTCCGATGCGCGCCTGATGGCGGCCGGCGCCCGGCAAGTGGTGACGCAGATGCGGGACGGGCAGGCATCAGGCGGCGAAACGTCGGGATACTGAGGTGGATCCCGGAAATTCAGGACAAGAGATTTGAGGCACCGGCATCGCGGTGTCCGCTGCGCAGGCATCCGGCGGCGCGGGCGATGCCATTGAGATCGACTAACGGAGAATGAAAGTGAAGCTTGGATTTATTGGCCTTGGCATCATGGGCACCCCGATGGCCGCCAACCTCATCAAAGGCGGGCACGAAGTCAGCCTGTCCAGCCGCAGCGGCGTGCCGCAATCCCTGCTGGACAGCGGCGGCGTCGCCTGCAACTCCGGCAAGGAAGTGGCCGAACGCGCGGACGTGATCTTCCTGATGGTGCCGGACACGCCCCATGTAGAAGCCGCGCTGTTCCATGACGGCGGCATTGCCGCGGGGCTGAGCGCCGGCAAGATCGTGGTCGACATGAGTTCGATCTCGCCCATTGCCACCAAGGGCTTCGCCGAGCGCGTGAACGCGCTCGGCGGCCAGTACCTGGATGCGCCGGTGTCCGGCGGCGAGGTCGGCGCGCGCAATGCCACGCTGTCGATCATGGTCGGCGGCCCGGAAGCGACGTTCGAGACCGTCCGCCCGCTGTTCGAGCTGATGGGCAAGAACATCACGCTGGTGGGTGACAACGGCGCGGGGCAGACCGCCAAGGTGGCCAACCAGATCATCGTGGCACTGAACATCGAGGCGGTTGCCGAGGCCCTGCTGTTTGCCTCCAAGGCCGGCGCGGATCCGGCGCGCGTGCGCCAGGCGCTGATGGGCGGCTTTGCGTCGTCCAAGGTGCTGGAAGTGCATGGCGAACGCATGATCAAGCGGACGTTCGATCCGGGCTTTCGCATCGGGCTGCACCAGAAGGACCTGAACCTCGCGCTGTCGAACGCGCGCGAGATGGGCGTGTCGTTGCCGAACACGGCGACCTGCCAGGAGTTGTTCAATGCCTGCGCAAGCCATGGCGGCTCGGATTGGGATCACTCCGCACTGGTCCGCGCGCTTGAGCTGATGGCCAATCATGAAGTAGCCTCGAAGAAAGACTGAGGGCCCACCTCACCAGCCGTCTTTGCTTGTCAGGGCGGCGCCAGCAGCGGCCCTGCCAGCCCCCTTCCCCCGGTACGGCCCTTGCCCTTGGGCGAGCGCCGTCTGCCTCGCCCAGCCTTATGCCAAGCCTTGCCAATCCCCTCATAGTCATTGCCCCCGATTCGTTCAAGGGCTCCCTTGCCGCCGACCAGGTCGCCACCGCCATCGCCACCGGGATCCAGCGCGCGCTGCCTGGGGCGACGATCCGGCAACGCCCGATGGCGGACGGCGGCGAAGGCACCATCGACGCCATGCTGGCCGCCGGCGGCCAGCGCGTCGGCATCCAGGTGCGCGGCGCGGACAGCACGACGCGCACCGCCACGGTAGCGCTGCTCGCGGGCGACCGCGCCGTGATCGAGTCCGCGGAGATCGTCGGCATCACCGATCCGGCGGGCATGGCATGCCCCGTTGCGCAGCGCTCGACGGCCTGCCTCGGCGATGCCATCAAGGCGCTGCTCGACCTGGGCGTGCGCGAGATCTTCGTCGGCCTTGGCGGCAGCAGCACGAACGACGGCGGCGCCGGCCTGCTGCACGGCCTGGGGGTGCGCCTGCTGGATGCGCACGGCCACGACATCCTGCCCACGCCCGCCGCACTGCCGCAGCTGGCGGCAATCGATGCCAGCCAGCTCGACCCGCGGCTGGCATCCACGAGGCTGGTGGCGATGTGCGACGTCACCAACCCGCTGACCGGCCCGCAGGGCGCCACTGCCGTGTTCGGCCCGCAAAAAGGCGTGCAAGCGCAGGATGTGGATGCCATCGATGCCGCGCTCGCCGGCTACGCCAGCCTGCTGGAGCCGGCGCTCGGGCGCCACGCCATGGACGCGGCGGGCGCGGGAGCGGCCGGCGGCCTGGGCTACGCCTTGCTGATGCTTGGCGCGCAGATGCGCCCTGGCGCCGACATCGTGGCGGACTGCGTAGACCTCGATGGCGCGCTCGCGGGCGCCGACTGGCTGATCACCGGCGAGGGGCGCAGCGATATGCAGACGCTAAGCGGCAAGGCACCGTTGATCGCCTGCCAGCGCGCCCATGCCTGCGGCGTGCCCGCCACACTACTTTCCGGTGCCATCGACCCCGCCGCGCTGCCGGCCCTCGGGACACATTTCACGGGTTGCTTTTCCCTGGCGCCCGGCCCGATCACCGTCGAGCAGGCCATGGCCAACGCGAGTGCTTTGCTAGCGGATGCGGCGGAGCAGATGGCAAGGCTGCGCTTCGCCAGCACGCACCCGCTCGAACATGGACGCCCTCGCCAGGCGGGCGACGCCTTGCACTAAGAGCAACGGCAAACCTGCCTGCAAATCCAGAAATTTCCTAAAGGTGAGCGGCCGCAGAAGCAGTATGCTTTTGCGAGTCCGCCACTCTCGCGTTGAAGCAGGCGGCCTGGTCTTGCCTCCCATTGCCTCACCCTCCTGAAGGAGCTTGCATGCATCCCAGCGCCCGAGCCGGCCCCAGTTCGACCGCCCACAGCGACAGTCCCACCGCCCCCCTCCTCGCCATCAGCAAGCAAGGCGATCTCATCGCCGAGCTGATCGGCATGACACGTCCCGCCAATGCCGAGGAACAGCCCCGCATATCCGAACTGATCGACCAGATCGAAACGCAGGATCGCGGCCTGCGCGAACGCATGACCAACAGTTGCGCGGAGTTGCAAAGCGTCAGCGCCGGGATGGATAGCCTGCTGCAACTAGCGGAACTGCAGAGCGAGAAGACGGAGGAGGCTTACGGCTTGTATTGCTTGCTCAAGTTGCTGAAGCTGCAGCTGGATGATGCCGTGGAAGACGTGGCTCGACTGGTCTGAGACGCCGGCAGCCGGGCCAGAACCGCGACTGCCGCTCCACAGGGCCGTGGCCTCCAGGTCGAAGACATCGCAAGCCGTGACGCTATGCCAGCGGTTATGCGAATCGGATTTGATTTAAATAGAATTCTTTAAAAAATCCTGATAGAACGCATTCTCAAGTAAGCCTTTTAGCGCCGCATTCCACATTCATGTGGATGAGCCCACCCCAGTTGTGGAGCCCCAAGCCCCCTTGTTCTTGTCCAGGCTGACGGTGGAATCCTACACCCGGAACATCTACAAAAAGCTCGCCATCAACTCGCGCACGCAGCCGCTGTCCGCAGCGCGCTCGCACGGCATGCTGCCGTAGCGGGACGCGCATCGGCGGCGGCACGGCCCGCGCCGATAGCCGCTACGTGCTACCCGCCGGGCCAGTTCGCTGCCTGGCTTACGCCGTGGTGTCGACCATGGAGCCCGAGGTGCTGCCGCCCTGCGCCTGCAATGCCTGCGCGAGCGCACCGGTCGCGGTTTGCAGCGACGCCGACGTGCTGGCGATCTCCGATTGCGCCGCGGCCATGGCAGCCACCTTCGCTTCGTCGCGCATCTTGCTGGCCTGCACGGACTGGAGCTGGCGCTGCTCCTGCGCCAACTGCTTTTGCAGCGCGGCGATCTGCTTCTTCAGTTCCTTGACGGTATCGGATTCGGTACTGCTGCTACTGCTACTGCTGCTTCCACCGCCACCAGCCTTGCCCGCGCCGGCGCCAGCCGCCGGGCCACCGACGGGCGCGGTTGAGGCCGTGCTGCCGGCCTGGGTATCCGCGGCCCCGGCCGACGAGGCCTTGACCGGGGTGGTGGAGCCGGGAAGCGTCACTTGCGGCGTGACTGCGCTGATGCCCGACATGTTGGGGTTATCCGTTGAGTTTGGGATAACCTGATCATCGGCGCCGGGGCGGAGAACTTTAGGGGTTTTGGATGGGGCTTGCTGGTCGCTTGCTGCCCGCCGTCAACGATCGACGATCGTGCCCAGGTTTTGGCGCACGCGCTGGAGCAGGCCGATCAGTTGTTCGCGCTCCGCCTCGCTGAGGCCGGCCAGCGCCTCCGCCGCTACCTCGTCGCCGACCCGCCGGGCCTTGTCCAGTGCCTTTTCCGCCTTGGGCGTCATGCGCACCAGGCGCTCGCGGCGGTCTTCCGGGTTGGGCACGCGTTCGATCCAGCCGCCCTCTTCCATCCGGTCAAGCAGGCGTCCCGCCGAAATCGGCGCGACTTCCAGCAGTTCGGCCAGCCGCACCTGGTTGACTTCACCATAGTGCGACAGGTAGGCGAGTGCGCGGCATTGCGCCCGGGTGAGATCGAGGGACGACTTGGCCAGTTCATCGAAGCGCTTGCCGTTGAGGCGGCCAACGTCCGAGACCAGGAAGCCAAAGCGTTTTTCCAGTTTCGTTTCCATGGCGCGATTGTACAAAGATCTCCTTCGGGCAAGCCGGCGCGCCGGCAAGAAGCAGCTTGCCACGCGGTGGCGTGGCCCTATAATAAGCATGCTTATCATCTAGCCACAACTCTCCAGCAGGTTGTCTTATCCATGTCTTTCGAAGCGGTAGCCGGGCGCGTAGAAATGCCGCTCAACCGTCCAATGATCACCATCGCGATCATGGCCGCGACCCTGATCCAGACGCTCGACAGCACCATCGCCAATGTGGCGCTGCCGCACATGCAAGGCAGCCTGTCGGCGTCGCAGGACGAGATCACCTGGGTGCTGACCTCGTACATCGTCGCTGCCGCGATCGCCACGCCGCTCACCGGCTGGCTGTCCGACCGGCTCAGCGTCAAGCGCCTGCTAGCCATCTCGATCACCGGCTTTACCATTGCCTCCGCGTTCTGCGGGATGTCGGACACCCTGGCGCAGATCGTGGCGTCGCGGCTGCTGCAGGGCATTTTCGGGGCGTCGCTGGTGCCGTTGTCGCAATCCATCCTGCTGGATATCAACCCCCGCGAGAAGCAGGGGCAGGCGATGGCGGTGTGGGGCATGGGCGTGATGGTGGGGCCCATCCTGGGCCCGACGCTGGGCGGCTGGCTGACCGACAGCTACAACTGGCGATGGGTATTTTTCATCAACGTGCCGATTGGCGCATTCGCGTTGTTCGGCGTGATGTCCTTCCTGCCCAACCGGGCGCCGGCGCGGGCCGTGAAGTTCGATGCGTTTGGCTTCATCACGCTTGGCCTGGCCATCGGCGCGCTCCAGGCCATGCTCGACCGCGGTGAACAGCTCGACTGGTTCGGCTCGCTGGAGATCCGCATCGAGGCCATCCTGGCGGGGGTCAGCTTCCTGTACTTCCTGGCGCACACCGCCACGGCCGGGCCCAAGTCATTCTTCCGGTACCAGTTGCTCAAGGACCGCAACTTTGCCACCGGCGCCTGCTTTATCTTCGTGATCGGCGCGGTCATGTACGCCACCCGCGCCTTGCTGCCGCCGATGCTGCAGAACCTGATGGGCTATCCCGTGGCCACCACCGGGCTGGTCACCGCGCCAAGCGGCGCCGGCACCATGCTCTCCATGCTGCTGGCCGGGCGGCTGCTCAAGCGGATCGATGCCCGCGTGCTGCTGTTTGCAGGCTTCCTGATTTCCGCTTTCGCGCTGTGGCAGATGATGCAGTACACCGTGGTGCTGTCGGTGTCCGATATCGTCTGGCCCGGCATCATCCAGGGCTTTGGCCTGGGGCTGGTGTTCGTGCCGCTGAGTGCGCTGACATTCTCCACGCTCGCGCCGGAGCTGCGCGCGGACGGCACGGCCACCTACAGCCTGATGCGCAATATCGGCAGCAGCATCGGCATCTCCGTGATCCAGACTTTGATGACGCGCAACACGCAGGTGGCCCACGCCGACCTGGCGGCCCACGTGAGCGTGTACAACCCGGCCCTGCAATCGCTGCTGGCAAGCGGCTCGCGCTATGACCTGGCCATGCTCAACCAGTCGATCAACCAGCAGGCCGCGATGATCGCCTACCTCAACGATTTCAAGGTCATGTTCCTTGCCACGCTGCTGGTGGTACCGCTCATCCTGCTGATCAAGCCCACGCGCCACGTCGACGACGATGCCGTCGCGCACGCGGCCATGGACTGACGCGCCTGACCGACGCGTCTTTAACTTGCGGCCCCGGCGATTCGCTGCCGGGTATCGAGGTATTGGGCCACGGCGCGCTGGAATACCGGCAGCTTCCCGGTGAAAAAATGGTTTGCGCCGGGCACCACCACGACCGGCAGCTCCTGCGGGCGCGCCCAGTCGAACACCGCTTGCAGCGGCACATTGGCGTCGTTCTCGCCGTGGATGACAAAGGCATCGGCCGGCACCGTGGGCGTGTCGTACGAGCGCCCGCCGGCCGCCGGCCCGGCCGGCATGCCGGCCAGGATCAGGTGCGAGACCGGCTCGCCGCTCTCCAGCAAGCGCTGCGCCACGCGCGTCTGCACATACGCGCCGAACGAGAATCCCGCCAGCGCCAGCGGCAGGCCCGGGTGCGCCTCTTTGATCTGCCGGACCACGGCAAGCAAGTCGTCCGTCTCGCCCTCTCCCGCATCGTGGCTGCCTTGCGTGCCGCCCACGCCCCGGAAATTCGGCCGCACGGCAAGGAAGCCGCGTGCCTGGAAGATCCTGGCCAGCGCCACCGGGATCTTGTGCTCCGCGCTGCCGCCCAGCAGCGGATGCGGGTGCGCCACGACGGCGATCGCGCGGATCGGGCCTTGGGGCGCATCCGTCAGGGCTTCGATGCTGCCGGCGGCGCCATCGAACCAGATGCGATTGCCTGAGGGAGAAAGCGAGGACATAAGTGGTCGGGGATAAGGCGTAGGCGAAAAAAACGAGGCCGGTCAGCTTTGCGGGCAAGGCTGCGGCTTTGAAGCGGCATTGTAATGCCGGAGACGGTCGGAGCCGGCCGGTGCCTATACTCGTTGCATCACTTCCATGGCCTTGCGGCACCGATCAGGAGTAGGACAACCCATGACCGCCCCTCAAGCCGATCCCGCTCCCGCCGTCCCGCCGCCGCCCGCCCCCAAGGCGGCAAGCGCGCCACCCCAGGTCGTGCCGGCCGGCTACCGGCAAGGCATCATCACCGCCATCACGGTCTTGCTGGGCTTTTCGCTGGCGTTCTGGCGCTTCTGGGGCTTCGAGAGCCCCGGCCGCTGGAGCATCCAGGCGTTGTTCGCCGCCACCTCGCTGGTGGCGGCCGTGTGCCTGCAGATCATCGCCCTGTTCCGCTCGCTGCGGGTCGAGGACGACCAGGTGCCCGAGTACCGCAAGACGGTGCGCTGGTTCATCGCCTCGGCCATCGCGCTGCTGATCGGGTTGTTCGGCGCCATGCTGGATGCGGCCCTGGCAGGATAAGCGCCCCGGGGGGACGCCCTGCAGCCTGCGCCGCTGCCAAGTAGAATGCACTCCGCCATTCAAACAACAGGAGACAGCGCCAATGCAGATTCCCGCTACGTTGGAGTGCCTTTGCGGCCAGGTGCGGCTGCGCATTGCCGGGGAACCGGTGGCAAGAGCCAATTGCCATTGCCAGGCCTGCCGGGATTTCTATGCCACGCCGATATTCGCCGCCACGGCCTGGGAGCCGGCCAACGTGGTGGTGGCGCGCGGCGCGCAACACCTGGCCACCTATCACCATGCGACCCGGCAGCTCCAGCGCCAGTTTTGCCCGCAGTGCGGCGAGACGCTCTTTGGCATCAACCGGCTGGGCATGTCGGTGATCCCGAACAACCTCTTCGCGCGGGCCTGCGGCGGCGTGCTGCCGGACGCGCTGCGGCCGGCCATGCACCTGTTCTACCGCCATCGCGTGGTGGAAGTCGACGACGCGCTGCCCAAGTACCTCGACGGCTGGGATGGCCCGGTGCACAAGGCCGGGTTCTGAGCCAGGGGCCGGAGGCCGCCCTCAGAAGCTCCAGGTGACGCCCACGCGCAGCGTACGCGGCTCGGCAGGGTGGCGATGGTGGTCGTTGATGCCGGCAGCCGCAGCGCTGGCGTCGACCGGCGAAGTCTCTCCCTTGAGCAGGGAGGCATAGTAGTAGTCGATGTCGTTGGCCCGCTTGCCCAGCACGTTGAGCACTTCCGCAAAAATCCGCACGTTCTTGTGCACGCGATAGCCCAGCTTGAAGTTGACCAGGAACGACGAGGCGGAACGCACGCTGTTGTCCTCGACCAGCGGGCGCGGGCCAAAATAACGCATGCGCGCGCCGACCGACCAGCGGCCGCGGTTGGCGGACAAGCCCATCGATGCGGTGGTCTGGATGGATTCCGGAATGTAGTCGCCAATGCTCTCGTGATCGCGGAACCGCGCGCGGGAAAACGCGGCGTCCGCATCCACAATGATGCCCTCCACCGGCACGTAGTACGCCGCGAGCTCGATGCCCGTGCGCCGGCTCGGCCGGCTGGGCTCGGTGGTGCCGGTGTCGCCCGAGAACACCAGCTCGGAGCCGATATCGAGGCGCCACAGCGATGCCGACAACTGCAAGCCGGGCAACACCTCGCTCGTGCGTACACCCAGCTCATAGCCCGTGGCGGGCACCAGCACGCTGACCTTCCGCGCAGGATCTCCCGTGGCGGGATCAACCGTGGTGGTGGCGCCGCGTACATCGTTGCTGTGGTATCCGCGACCCCAGTTGAAGAACACATCGGTCCTGGCCGTGGGCGAGAGCACCAGGCTCAGCTTGGGGCTGACGATGTGGTCGCTGCCGTTGCCGGAATTGGCGGGATTATCGCTGGCAACGCCATACCGGAACT
The DNA here is from genome assembly GCF_044627735.1 of Cupriavidus sp. CuC1. Taxonomy (NCBI): domain Bacteria; kingdom Pseudomonadati; phylum Pseudomonadota; class Betaproteobacteria; order Burkholderiales; family Burkholderiaceae; genus Cupriavidus; species Cupriavidus sp. CuC1. The sequence goes on from NZ_JBIUHC010000105.1 coordinate 13,144, forward strand.
GGTCGGCGCGCAAGCCCGCCACCGTGCGCAGCCAGGGCAGCCACTGCACGGTATTGCGCGCGTACAGCGCCGCGCTGGTTTCGTTGACGCGGTCGCCGCGAATCTGCTGGTAAGCCTGCCGCGCCTCAGTGTTGTTGAGCGTGATGGGATCGAGCCGGTCATAGCGCAGCTGCGCGCCGACCTCGGTCTCGGCGTCGCGCCCGGCCAGCTTGCCGAACCAGGTGCGCGATACATTGGCACCCGTGGTTACGCGGTTCTCGAACTGCTCGAACTGGTCGCCGTGCTCGGAGTTGTTCAGCGCATAGGTAAAGTTGGAGAACAATTGCAGGCGGCTTTTGACCACGTAGGCGTTGGCCTTGAGGTGGCCGTCCTGCAGCGGGCGCAGCCAGTCGGCGGACAGGCTGTAGCGCGACGAGGCGCCACCGTCGGTGGGATCGATATAGCCAAAGCGCGAAATCAGCCCTTGGTCGATGGCGCGCTGCGGCACCTGGTCCGTCGCGTTCCAGGCGTTCTTGTAGGCCATCGCCGTGATGCCCAGGCGCTCGCCGCCGCCCAGCGGCAAGGTGTAGCGCAGCACCCCGTTGAGCTTGTGCACGCCTTCCGGCAGCACCCACGGGCCGTTCTCGCCAAGCCATTCGAAGCCATAGAGCAGCGTGCCCGGTCCGGCCTGGAACGAGTCGGCCAGCAGCGCGCGCCGATAGCTGTGCTGGCCAAGCTCCACCTGCGCGATGCCTTGCGGCAGGCTGGAGACATAATCCATCCGAACCGCGCCAGCGGCCGAGAAGTCGCCCTCTTCCGCGAAGTACGTGCCCTTCTTGTAGGCAATGCCGTTGACCAGTTCGGGGATGACGAAATTGAGGTCGGTGTAGCCCTGGCCATGGGCATGGGTCCGCATGTTGACGGGCATGCCTGCTATGGTGGTGGCCAGGTCGGTGCCGTGGTCGAGGTTGAAGCCGCGCAGGAAGTACTGGTTGGCCTTGCCGTCGCCGCTGTGCTGCGTGACGATCAGCCCGGGCACCGTCTCGAGCAATTCGCCAGGACGCAGCAATGGCCGGTTCTCCAGTTGCTCGCGCGTGACATAGCCCTGGCTGGCGGCCTCGCCCGTGGCGACGGCTTCCTCCTTGGAGCCGCGGACGGTGACGGCCTGCAGCTGTGCATCACCCTGCTGCAGGCCGCCGGCGATGGCAGGGTGGATGACGACGAGGCTGGCATGGGCGAGCAGGGTGGCAAAAACGGACGCGCGCATTTTTTATTATATGAAAACGTATGAAGTTTTTAGCAAACTTCATACCTGCACGCGTGCACCGTGCCAGTGCAGAAGTCCCTATGCGTTTTCAGTCGTGCGAATGCGGATGCGCATGCGAATGCGCGTGGCTGGGGTCAGCTTCGACCATCACGATATTGAGCTTGCCCTGGCGCACGCCGCGCTCGCTGCTGATGGCATCCGCCAGTTGCCTGACCGCGCTGGCCGGGCCTTTGAGGATCACCGTCTCGATGCAGTTGTCAGCGTCCAGGTGCGCGTGCATGGACGAGATCGTCAGGTCGTGATGGGCATGCTGGATGCGGGTCAGCCGCTCGGCAAGCTCGCGCTCGTGGTGGTTGTAGACGTAGGACAGGTTGGCCACGCACGGGCCGTCGGCATCGCAGGCCTCGCGCCAGCGGTCCAGGTGGCTGCGCAGGATGTCGCGCACCGCTTCGGAGCGGTTGTCATAGCCACGCTCGGAAATCAGCCGGTCGAATTCGGCGGCGAGCTGGTTGTCGAGCGAAATTGTGAAGCGTTCCATGGTGTGGGGAAGAGTGCCGGACGGAGTGCCTGGCTGGCGCGATCCACAATATACCCCTCGGCCGCGGCCTAGTCCTGTTGCCGGCCTGTCCGGTGCCGCGCAGGCATCGTCATGGCGGCTACGCCGGCGACGACACACGCCAGTCCTGCCCATGCCCCCGCAGTCAGCGATTCCCCAAGAAACACGATGCCGATGGCAACCCCGATCGGCACGCGCAGATAGGCTTGCGCCGTGGTGCCCACCGGCCCCAGCGTGCGTACCAGGCGGAAGTAGATGACAAAGGCCAGCGCGGTCGAGAACACGGATAGCGCCAGGAGCGCGCCAAGCGATGACAGCGACGGATGCAGCGTCCAGGGCCGGTCGATGGCCAGGCTTGCCGGCACCAGTATCGCCGCCCCGACGATCATCGAGCCCGCGGCGGGCGCGGCGGCGGGCAGGTCCTTGAAGGAGCGGCCATATATTGCCGCGCCGGCATAGCAGACGGTAGCGGCAACGATCGCAAGCTGCGGCACCAGCTGCTGCCCAAGCCCGCCCAGCACGCTGGTGCCGACGATCAGGCAGATGCCCGCGAGCCCCGCCACCACGCCGGACAGCTTGCGCGCCGTGATGCGCTCATGGCGCGTGACCAGCCACGTGCCCAGTACGGCAATCACCGGCGACGCGGCGTTCAGGATCGTCGCCAGCCCCGCTGGCACCGACTGCTCGGCCCACGCGATGAGCGTGAACGGCACCACGCTGTTGAGCATGGCCTGTACCGCAAAGCGGCGCCAGACTGCCGCGCCGCGCGGGATCGGCAGGCCTCTTGCCGCCATCCACGCCACCAGCAACGCACCGGCCATCAACGTCCTGGCCGCAATCAGCGTGACCGGGGGAATCGTGGCCACGCCAAGCCGGATGAATGTGTAAGACGCGCCCCAGAGGGTGGACAAGGCCAGCAGCAGGGCCAGGTCCAGCGCGGGGCCGCTGGCGGCTTGGGCGCGGTTTGCGCGTGCATCCGCGCTGGGTGAGGCTGGCATGGCGTTCTCTCCGATGGGCATCGTCGCCATTGTGGGCGCGCGATGCGGGAGAACGTTTCAGCTTGTGACGAAGCATGGATTGCAGGCCACGCCAGCGCACATCAAGGCGCCCGGCTGGAATCCCCTCCCAGCGGATCCAGCGTGATCTGCACCTGCCGCAGGATGCCCTGCTTGTCGAAGTAGCAATTGAACAGAGAGGACAGGTTGCCGTCCTGGCGGAAGCGATAGGACCAGACATCGCGCTGCATCAGCGGGTAGTACTGCACCGGCTCAAGCGGCTTGCCAAAATGCTCCTCCACGTCGCGCTTGGTCCAGCTATCGACCTTGGCCTGGTAGATCTCGGCAGTGACCAGCATCTGCCGGAAGTTCGTGAGTTTTCCGCTGGCATCGAAATCGGCCGCGTAGGCCTCGTAGCCCAGCGGTTGCTTGGAGTAGATCCAGCGCGCGGAGCCGTCGGCCAGCCGGTAGACACCGGTGGGCTCGCCGAAGGTCGCGCGCACCGCGCTTTCCGGGGAGCCGATCAGTTTTTGGCCTTCCTGCACCGGCTGCAGGATGGCGCAGGCAGGCAGCATCAACAGCGCAGCCGCGCAGATCAACCAGCCGCCCACGTATTGCGATGGTGTTTTCATAGCATCCAGAGTGGAAACCGCCATGCCTGGCATGGCGTCCAAGACTGGAATATATAGTATCCGCCGGCACCATGCCGTGGAGCGACAATACGGCATTGCCACGCCTTTCCGCCTTGCCCATGGCCATCCGAACCGCCGCCCCCGCCCTGGCCGCCGCCCTGCTGTTTGGGGCAAGTACGCCACTTGCAAAGGCCCTGGCCGGGTCGATCCCGCCGTTGCTGCTGGCCGGCCTGCTTTACCTGGGCAGCGGGCTGGGGCTTGGCATCCTGCTGGCGCTGCGGCGCAGCATGACCGGCGCCGCCGCAAGCCCGCTCACCGTGCCGCGCCACGAGACGCCATGGCTGCTGGGCGCCATCCTGGCCGGCGGCGTGGCGGGGCCGGCCCTGCTGATGACCGGCCTGGCCAGCACCAACGCGGCATCGGCCTCCCTGCTGCTGAACGTGGAAGGGGTATTCACCGCGCTGATCGCCTGGCTGGTCTTCAGGGAAAACGCCAGCCGCCACATCGTCCTTGGCATGCTTGCCATCGTGGCGGGCGGCCTGCTGTTGTCCTGGCAGCCGGGCAGCCTGCGGTTGTCCGCCGGCGCCTTGCTGATCGTCGGCGCGTGCCTGTGCTGGGCCATCGACAACAACCTGACGCGCAAGGTGTCAAGCAACGACGCCATGCTGATCGCCTGCATCAAGGGGCTGGTTGCCGGCCTGTGCAACACCGGGCTGGCACTGGCCGGCGGTGACCACCTGCCGGCGCTGCCCGCGCTGGGCGCGGCCATGATCATCGGGTTCCTCGGCTACGGCGTGAGCCTGGCGCTGTTCGTCATCGCACTGCGGCTGCTGGGGACCGCCCGCACCGGCGCGTATTTCTCCGTAGCGCCGCTGTTCGGCGTGGTGATCGCGTTCGGCATGTGGCCGCAGGCTCCGCAGCCGGTGTTCTACGTGGCGGCGGCGCTGATGGCGCTGGGCGTGTGGCTGCACCTGCGCGAGCATCATGAGCACGAGCACAGCCACGAGGCGACCGAGCACAGCCACGCGCATCGCCACGATGCGCACCACCAGCACGAGCACGCCTTCGACTGGGATGAGCAGGAGCCGCACCGGCACTTGCACCGGCACGAGCCGCTGGTGCACAAGCACCCGCACTATCCGGATACGCATCACCGGCACTCGCACTGAGGCGCCGAGGCACCCAGGCACCGAGGCACGGACACGCCGCAGCGGCGCCGGCGGCCCTGCCTATGCCTATGGCGCGATGCCGCCGTCCAGCGTGGCCAGCGCGGCCAGGTAGTCGTAGCGCTCGACTTGCGCCTGCAAGCGCTGGCAGCCATCGGCGGACAGCAGGTGGGCAAAGACGTCCCGGTAGCGGGCAAACGTGTTGTTGGCGGCGCTGTCGCCCTCTTCCAGCTGCTCGCGCAGGATCTTGAGCACGGCCTCCAGCGTAACATCGGGATCCGCAACAGGTCCAAAGGCATCCGGCGCGCCGGCATCCACCGCTACGGGCTCGGTTGGCAGGTGCGTGCGCAAGGTCGCCAGCAATGGCACGAAGGTGGTGCGCAAGGCCGCCAGCAGCGTGACGGGATCGGGGCGCCCGGGCGCGTGGGGTAGCTGCAGGCTCGCCTCCAGCGTGGCCGCCGCGCTCGAGATCGCCATGGCGCCGAGATTGGCGGCCAGGCCCTTGAGCGAGTGCGCGAGCGACAACGCGCCGTCGCGCTCGCCGCGGGCCAGCCGCTCGCCGATCCGGTCCGGCATGTCGGCGTAGCCGCTGGCAAAGCGCTCAAGCAACTGCCGGTAGACTTCCGCGCGGCCGCTGACGCGGCCTAGGCCGCCGGCTACGTCAAGATGCGGGGAACTCGCCAGCGCGCCCACCCAGGCTGGCTGGGACCCGGCTGGCGGGGCCGCGTCGTCGCCGCCCGGCACGGCCAGCCACTGGCGCAGCATGGCGTAGAAGGCCGGCGGGCTGATCGGCTTGGCGATATGGTCGTTCATGCCGGCCGCCAGGCAGCGCGCCCGGTCCTCCGGCAACGCGTTGGCCGTCATCGCCACCACCGGCAGGCTCGCGAACGCCTCTTGCTCGCGGATGTGGCGGGTGGCTTCAAACCCGTCCATCACGGGCATCTGCACGTCCATCAGGACCAGGTCGTAGGCGCCGGCCTGGAGCAGGTTCAGCGCAACGGCGCCGTTCTCGGCCGTATCGGGGTAGATGCCCGCGGCCTGCAGCAAGTGAACCGCGACCTCCCGGTTGATGTCGTTGTCTTCGACCAGCAGCACGCGCGCGCTCGGCAACGCTGGCATGCCGTCGAGCGCCGCCGATTGCGGCTCCGCCGCCTCCGGCGGTGCATCATTGTCCGGGGCCAGCGTGCGCACCGTCGCCTCCAGCAGCAGGGATGCGCTCACCGGCTTGATCAGCGTCGCGTCAAAGCCGGATCGCTCGCCTTCGCGCAAGACTTCCTCACGGCCATGGGCGGTAATCATGACGCGGCGCGGGCGCGGGTGGCGCAGGCGCATGACGTCGATATGGCGGGCGGTCTCGATGCCGTCGAGGCCGGGCATCTTCCAGTCGATGAACACGGCCTGGTAGGGATCGGCGGCTTCGTCGGCCTGCGCGATCTTTGCCAGCGCGGCCCGGCCTGAGGCGGCCTCGTCCACGCGGAAGCCAAAGTTGCGCAGCATGGCAATGATGACCTGGCGGGCGTAGTCGTGATCGTCCGCCACCAGCAGGCGGCAGCCCGCCAGTTGTGGCGCGACCATGGCGCTGGCAGGCCGCTTCTTGCCCGCCAGCAGGTCCAGCTCGAACCAGAAGTTGCTGCCCTGGCCCGGGGTGCTTTCCACCCCGAGGGTGCCGCCCATCAACGCCACCAGACGGCGGCAGATGGCCAGGCCCAGGCCGCTGCCGCCGTAACGCCGGGTCGTGGAGGCGTCGGCCTGCTCGAAACTTTGGAACAGGCGCGAGCTGGTAGCCGCGTCGATGCCGATGCCGGTGTCGCGCACCTCGAAGCGCAAGCGGATGCGGGGCTGGGATTCGCCGGCGCCGTGGCGCTCGACGCGAATGACGATTTCGCCCTGATGGGTGAACTTCACCGCGTTGTTGGCGAAGTTGATCAGGATCTGCCGCAGGCGCAGCGGATCGCCGCGCAGCGAGTCCGGCACGTCCGGGGCGACCTCGACGATCAACTCGAGGTGCTTGGCAACGGCCCGCTCGGCCACCAGGTCGCTCACCGTGCGCAGCATCCGCTCCAGCGAAAAATCGACCCGTTCGATCTCCAGCTTGCCGGCCTCGATCTTCGACAGGTCTAGGATGTCGTCGATGATCTCGAGCAGATGCTGGCCGGAATGCTGGATCTTTTCCAGGTAGCCGCGCTGCTTGTCATCGAGCCGCGTGCGCAGCGCCAGATGCGCCATGCCGATCACCGCGTTCATCGGGGTGCGGATCTCGTGGCTCATATTGGCCAGGAAGCTGGCCTTGGCATGCGCGGCGCTCTCCGCGGCCTGCTTGGCCACGACCAGTTCCGCGTTGGCCTGGGCGAGCTCCCACGTGCGCTCCTCCACGCGGCGCTCCAGCGTCTGGGACAACGAGGTCAGCCGATGGTTGGCCTCGACCTGCTCCGTGATATCGATGCCCACCGCGCCGATCCCCACCACCTCATGGGTAGCCGGGTTTCGCACCGGGAAGCGCGTCACCTGGAGATGGCGCTCGCCATGGGGCGTGCGCATCGCGTAGACGTGCTCCTCGGCCTTGCCCGAGGACATCACGCGCACCTCCATTTCCCGGCGTGCCCGCGCGACATCAGGGTTGGAGCCGAAATCCCAGTCGGACCGGCCCAGGACTTCGCCCTCGCTCGCGCCGAGCAGCGCCTGCATTGCCGGGTTGAGGGCCAGCATGGCGTGATCGCGGTCCTTGAGCGACATGATGGCGGGTGAGTGCTCGAGCATCGCGCGCATCCTTTCCTGGCTTTCCGCCAGCCGCCTGCCCTCGCGCCGCACGATCCACGTGGCGGCGCCGATCAGCAGCAGGATGATGGCCGTCAGTGCCGCCAGCACGTTGCGGGTGAACAGGTACGGGGCGAACGCTTCGTCCATTTCCTGTTCCACGATCAAGCCCATCTCCAGGCCAGCGACCCAGATGCCTGCGCCCGCGGCCCGCTGGCCACGGTAGTCGGCATAGTCGTAGGCGAGCACCGAGGAATGGTCGCGCAACAAGCGCTCGGCAACCAGGGTCAGCGGGCCGCCCGGCTGGGCGCTGCCCCCGTCCTTGCCCCCGTCCTTGCCGGTTTGCCCGGGGACCCGGGCCCATACATTGAGCATGGATGCGGTACCCGGCGCCAGCCGGCCCTTGGCCTCCAGCTCGGGGCCGAAGCGGCTGGGTGACACCAGCCGGCCCTGGGCGTCGATGGCGTAGAGCTCACCGGTGCGGCCGAACTGGCCGGCCGCGATGATGGGCAGCATCACGGCGCCGGGATCCAGCCGCAGGCACAGCACGCCGATGGCGCGTCCCGCGTCCAGCAGCCGGGCGCACACCACCTGGAACGGCAGGTCGACCAGTGTGCCCCACGGGTCGCGGGTTCGTTCCGGGGCCGGATAGGGCGGCGAGGCCGCGCTGCTCTCCTCCAGCGCCCGCCGGGCTGTCCGCGAGGGTTCCGGCAAGAGCTGGCGGCCAGCGCGGCCCGGCAGCTCCGACGCCACGATCTTGAGGTCCGGCGTAGCCAGGACATAACCCAGGTAGCCGTTGCTCTGGAAGACCGGTGTCACCCACCGTTCAAACCTGGCCACCGCCTCGCCATCCGGCAACGGCTGGCCTGGCGCCGAGAGCAGCGGGCGCGCGAACCTGAGCGCCTCCGGCAGGCGCGCTATCCGCTCGACCCGCCGCTGTTGCTCGCCACTCCAGAGCCCCAGCAGCCGCGCGTTCGTCGCCAGCATCGACTCCACGCGCGCGCCCAGGTTGGCCCGGTCGTTCTCGTACACCAGCTGGGTGGCGCCGCCGGCAAGCAGGCAGACGGTCATCACCAGCAGCATGGGATAGGCATAGCGCCGGATACCAGCGCGCGTGGCCGCCCGCCTGCGCCAGGCAGCCAGGAATCCAGAGGCAGATGGGGCCATCATGCTTCTGGCGTGGTGGCGGGATAGCCGTTGGCGGCCAGCAATGCCACCTCGCGCGCATGGTCCGCGGCGGTGTCCGCGTAGCGCTGCGAAATGGCCAGGAACTCAGGCGCGATGGCCAGGAACGCGTCCACCATGTCCGGATCGAAATGGCTGCCGCGCCCTTCGCCGATCATCCGTACCGCCTGCTCGTGCGGAAATGCGGGCTTGTAGACGCGCCGGCTGATCAGCGCATCGTAGACGTCGGCGATCGCCATCAGGCGCGCCGATACGGGAATCGCATCGCCCGACAACCCATCCGGGTAGCCGCTGCCATTCCATTTCTCCTGGTGATAGTGCGCAATCTCGCGGGCGTAGCGCAGGAAGGAGTTGGGGGTGCCGCACTGGGCCTCGGCATGCGCAATGGCATCCCGGCCCAGCGTGGTGTGGGTCTTCATGACCTCGAACTCGTCGGGGGTCAGCTTGCCGGGCTTGAGCAAGATGCGATCGGGGATGCCGACCTTGCCGATGTCATGCAGCGGCGCCGACTTGAACAACAACTCGATGGTTTCGTCGTTGAGCTCCTCGCAAAAGCGCGGATGGTGCCGCAGCGCCTGCGCCAGCCGGCGCACGTAGTGCTGGGTGCGCCGCAGGTGGTTGCCGGTCTCGTTGTCGCGCGTCTCCGCCAGGGAAGCCATGGCCATGATGGTGACGTCCTGGATCATGGAGATCTCCCGCAGCCGCCGCTGCACCTCCTGCTCCAGGTAGGCCGACTTGTCGCGGAGGAAATCCCTGGCGTTCTTGAGGGTGAGATGGGTGGCGATGCGCGCGTGCATCACCAACGGGCTGAGCGGCTTCATGATGTAGTCCACCGCGCCCACCTGGAACCCGCGCGTCTCGTCGTGCTCGCCGGTACGGGACGTCAGGAAGATCACCGGCACGTCCACGGTGGCCGGGTTCGCCTTGAGCTGCCGGCACGCTTCGTAGCCGTCCATGTCCGGCATCATCACGTCAAGCAAGATCAGGCTTGGCGGCGCCGCCGTGGCGATGCGCACCGCCGCACTGCCCGAGGTCGCCACCTTCACCCGATAGCGATCCTGAAGCAACGCGGCCATCATCGCGATGTTTTCTGGAAGATCATCCACCACGAGAATCGTGGGCTGGGCATCGGAAATATCAGAGCGCATGGGGAGATTCAGGTCGGGATACTTGCCGGGCAGGCAATACGACGGCGTTTCCGGCGCGCTTCGAAAGACATGCCGTCATATTGCTTTGACATAGCGGATTACTCGCACCGGTTCGCCTCTCGCCCGGGCTAGGCCACAGATTGCACGGGACGCAACAACGCTAGGCGCATCCCGGCCCCTGCCTTGCCATAACGGACATCTTGCGTCGCAATTCACCCCCCTCTTGCGGAGGGGATCAAGTATTGGCGCCTACGGCCGTTAACTCCACACCGAAGCCGCACCGAAGCCGACCGGCACACGCTGGTGAGGGCCTGGCACAAGAAAAAAGCCCACCGAAGTGGGCTTCCCAGGAACCACGGACATCGATCGCATGGCATTGACGCTGACACCCCGCAGTCATTTCAATGTTCGCCGATTACGTCAAAAGACTCGCCCGCATTGCCGGCGGGTCTGGACGACGCGCCGCCACAGTGTCCGATCGACAGCGAATCCATGCAGGCTTCGAGGCCCGTCTCTCGCCGGATCGACACAATGCCGCGATTGTCATGGGTTACCGCACAACCGAAAAGAGTACAAATACTCTCCCCCCTACGCAGGGCCAGCCATGGCGCACGCCGAACGCATGGCAGCGATCAAGGCGGGGAAGTCCCGGCCAAGCAGCGCAAGCGCTTGCGCGTGCGTCACGCCGTCCCGCAGGCCATGCTCCAGCGCCGAGCAGGCTTGCGCCAGCGCCGTAGCGCCGAGCATGCCCAGGATGGCCTTCATGCCGTGGGCCAGGAAACCTGCCTTGTCGAGGTCGCCGCGCCCCAGGGCTTCCTGAATCTGCGCTGCCGCATCGGCGCGTTCCGCGCAAACCCGCCGGGCCAGGTTGAGGTAGAGATCGTCGCGATCGAGCAAGCATTTGAGGCCTGCGCCAACGTCGAGGCCCGGAATGGCCCTCATGGCCTGCATGGCCTGCATGGCGCCCTCGATGGCCGGAGCCGATGCCGGCGCGTTCGCCAGTGCATCCGCGCCCTCTGGCGAGGCCATGGCCGGCAGCCATGTCTGGATGGTGCGGAACATCTCCTGCGCGTCGATCGGCTTGGAAATATGATCGTTCATCCCGCCTTCCAGGCAGCGGACGCGGTCCGCCGACATCGCGTCGGCAGTCAGCGCCAGCACCGGCAGGGCATGAAGGCCCAGGCTATCGCGAATCGCGCGGGTGGTCTGCACGCCGTCCATGCCCGGCATATGAATGTCCATCAGCACGATATCGAAGTCGCGCGCCTTGAGCGCCGCCAGCGCGCTCGGGCCATCGCCGGCCACCTGCACGGCCATGCCGGCCAGCTCAAGCAGGTCGCGCGCCACCTCCTGGTTGATCGGGTTGTCCTCCACCAGCAAGACCGTGCGCCCGTGCAGCGCCTGCCACTGCGGCCCTGCGAGCCCGTACCGCCCGGCCTGGCGATCCGGCCGCGCCAGAGGCGCATTCGCATGCTCCAGGCCCGGCTCGGATGCGCCATCCGCGGCCGGGATCCCCAGCGACACTTCGAACGAGAAGACGCTCCCGACGCCCGCCCAGCTGCGCGCGCAAATGCTCCCGCCCATCAGCTCCGCCAGCTTCCTGCTGATCACCAGCCCCAGGCCCGTCCCTTCGAAGCGGCGGTTCATCGCGCTGTCCAGTTGCTGGAACGGCGTGAACAGCAGCGGCAACTTATCCGCGGCGATCCCCACGCCCGTGTCTTCAACCTCAAAACGCAGGCCGATACGGTCATCGCCAAGCTGCGTTTCGCCCACCCGCAGGGTGACCTCGCCATGATCCGTGAACTTCAAGGCGTTGCTCAGGAAGTTGATCAGGATCTGCCCGACCCGCAACGGATCTCCGACCAGGCGCGGCGGAATGGCCGGGGATGTGGAGATCGTGATCTTGATGCCTTTTGCCTCCGCCGTTTCCCAGAACAGGCCGGCCACACGGTCGAGCAGTTCGGCCACATAGAACTCCCGCGCATCGATCGTGAGCTTTTCCGCCTCGATCTTCGAGAAGTCCAGGATATCGTTGACGACTTCCAGCAGGTGCGCGGCGCACGCATGGATCCGCCCCAGGTAGCGATCCAGCTTTTCCGCGCTGTCCTGGTCCGGGTCCTGGCGCTGGTTCAGCGCCAGATGCGACATGCCGATGATGGCGTTCAGCGGCGTCCTGATCTCATGGCTCATATTGGCCAGGAACTTCGCCTTGATGCGCGCGGCCGACTCGGCCGCCTCGCGGGCGGCCGTGAGCTGGAGCGTGCGCTCCTCGACGCGCGCTTCCAGCGTGTTGGTCAGCGACAGCAAGGCTTGCCGGGTGCGCTCCTGCTCCGTAATCTCGACGACTACCGTGCCGACGCCGGCGATGCCGGCCTCGTGCGGCCCGCGCACCGGAAACTTGACCACACGGAAGATGCGGGCCTCGCCGCCGCGCTGGGCGATCGTATGCACCTGGCTTTGCGGCGCCCCGCCTGCCAGCACCCGCTCGTGCATGTCGTGCAGGATCCGGGCAAGGGGGCTGTCGGGGATCGTGTCCCAGTCGCTGACGCCTTGCGCCGCGCCGGGGGCCAAGCCGATGACTTGCTCGTAAGCGCGATTGGCCATGATCAGCGCGCCTCTCTGGTTCCTGTAGGCCAGGCCCGTCGGCACGTTCTCGCGAAAGGCGCTCCAGCGTTCCTCGTTCTCGCTCAGGCCGCGGCGCGTGCGCCACGCAAACGCGGCAAGCGCCAGGATCAGCCCGATCGCGATCGCGGTCAGGCTCACGATCGCCGTCCTGACCAGGAAGTACGATTGATAGGCTTCGTCGACCTGTTGCTCGACGATCAGCCCCATATCCAGCCCGGGCAGCCACCGGCCGGCCCCGATCACCTTGCGCCCGGCATAACCGTCATAGCCTGCATAGCCGTCATTGCCGTCGATGACCGTCACTGCGTCCTTTCTCTCTGCCAGCAGGCGCTGCGCGAGTTTCGTCGGCGCCGCGCCGGCGCCGCCCGGAACGAGCGGCGCGGCGGCGGGCCGTCTGGCCGGCACGGTCGCCCATAGCGCGCCGACGGCGCCCTGCCGCGGCAGATCCTGCGCCGCTCCGGGTCCCGAGAAACGGCTGGGAGAGAGGATGCGTGCCGTGGGATCGATCACGTAAGCTTCTCCCGTGCTGCCGATCCGGCCGGCCTTGAGGATCTTGAACAGCCTCACATAGGGATCGGTACGCAAGCACAGGAAGCCGGCGGTCTGCCCCGCCGCATCGATTCTTGCGCACGCCAGCTGGTAGAGTTTCCCGGCCGCCTGCTCCGTGCCCTCGGTCACGATCGGCCGCGTGGAAATGATGGGCCGCGACGACGCGATGCCAAGCTCGAGCGCCCGCCGCAACGCCCCCCTGGCCGGCTCGGTCAGGTCGGATGTGTGCACGTAGCGCGGGCTGCTGGACGCCAGGATGGTATGGTCCGGCCGGATCAGGCTATAGCCTTCGAAACCGCGGCTCCGGTAGATCGGCAGGATCCACTGGTCGAATTCGCTGAGCAGGTCGGCACGCTCGGGATTGGCCAGGATGCGCTTGGCCAGGTTGATCAGCCCGGGATTCTCCGCGATGGTCCTGACCCGCCCTGCGGAGTCCTCGCCCATCATCCAGCTCAGGTCGGACATCGCCTCGAGCAGGGATTTCAGGCGGCTCTCCGCGCTGCGGTGGAATTGCCTTTCCAGCACCTGCAGCACTTGGTGGCTCAATACCAGGAGCACGATGACCGCGGCGGCCGTCATGATGAGATTGAGCCGGACCTCCCTGCTGCCGGCCCCTCGCAAACTCCGGAAATAGCGCTTGATCATGATGTCCTGCGATGGTCGCGGCCGCCAGGCGCGCGCGGCATGCCTGCCTGGCGCCGGGCAATCGGCGAATCATTGATTGGGGATTTTCCCCACGCCTGCTTTCTATTTAATCGAGAAGCAGCGTGGTCAGTTCAATCGCAGATTTGACCTGCAATTTTTCCATCAGGCGCGCCCGATGGTTCTCCACGGTACGGGCGCTGAGGCCCAGCTCCATGGCGATCGCCTTGCTGGTTTTTCCCGTGGTGACGTGCCAGGCAATCTGGCGCTCCTTAGGCGTCAGGAGTGCGAGCCGCGTGTGCTTGTCGGCCGAGGCCAGCCGCTGCTCATGGATCTGGCGGCTGCGCTCCAGCGCACCGCGCACCTTCTGCAACAGTTGCACGCCATCGACGGGCTTCTCGAGAAAATCGAGGGCACCCGCCTTGATCGCCTTGACGACCGAGGCCACCCTGGTGTGCGCGGAAACAAAGATGGTGGGAGGAAGCACCCCCATGCGGGCCAGTTCGTCCTGCACCTCCAGCCCGCACATGCCCGGCATGCGAAGGTCGCAAACCAGGCATTCGACCGGAGCCGGCCGGTACGATTCGACAAACTCGCGGGCAGAAACGAACGTCCTTATCTCGCCGCCAAGACCACGGAGTAGCTCCCGGTAGGTCCAGAGCACAATTTCATCGTCGTCGACTAGATAGATCACGGGTCGATCACCTGCCACTGCCTGCGCCTCCATTGGTTGGCCCGCCTCAACGAAAATGTCGGCCTGCACGCACGTTCACACGATCCGCCAAGCGGTCAAATGACCGCCAGGCAATCCCGACACCCTGCCGGTAGCGTAAGCCATCATTATGGGAAAGTGGAAGGTGGGTAATCCCCAGCGTTACCGGAACGGAGCGAAAGCGAAAAAATAGCTCGATTGAGTTATCCAGAATATGAATGCCATGCTTAAGTCAATGATCCATGGTATCGGCCAAAAATTGGAATCTCCGCTTATGCAGCCGATACATCACGCGCGGCATTATTTATTAAAATTTATTACAAGGCGGCGAGGCTGGCGTCCTATTGTTCTGGCATGGCGACACCGGAGATAACAGGGATGCCGGAGTTGCCGGAGATGCCTGCCCACGATCCGGGCAAGCATCCGCCGTGATCGCGGGTGCGATCAGGTCGCAGCGATGGCGCTGTGAGCCTGCGCTGCCCCCACGCCGCTCGGCGCGTGCCCCCGGCCAGCGCTTGCCGCCCCGGGCAGGCGGAAGAACGCCACCACCTCGTTGAGCTCCTGGCCCTGTTCCTGCAGCGCGCGGGACGCGCTGGCGGCTTGTTCCACCATGGCAGCGTTCTGCTGGGTCACCTGGTCCATCTGCGAGATCGCCTGGTTCACCTGCTCGATGCCGCGGCTTTGTTCCATCGACGCGCTGGCAATGTCTTCCACGATGCTGCTCACGCGCGCGACCGCCTTGGTCACCGAGCTCATGGTCTGCCCGGCTTCACCCGCCAGCGTGGAGCCGTCCTGGATCTGCTGGAGCGAGCCCGCGATCAGCTCCTTGATCTCCTTGGCGGCGCTTGACGAGCGCTGCGCCAGGCTGCGCACCTCGCTGGCCACCACGGCAAAGCCGCGGCCCTGTTCGCCAGCCCTGGCGGCTTCCACCGCGGCGTTGAGCGCAAGGATATTGGTCTGGAAGGCGATCCCTTCGATCATGCCGGTGATGTCGGCAATCTTGGTGGAGCTGGCGCTGATGCCCTGCATCGTATCCACGACGCGGCCAACCGCCGTGCTACCGCTCTGCGCGATGTCGGCGGCCTCCCTGGCCAGTTCGTTGGCTTGCCTGGCGTTCTCGCTGCTCAGGCGTACCGTGGCGGTCAGCTCTTCCATGCTGGCAGCGGTTTCCTCGAGCGATGCCGCCTGTTCTTCCGTGCGCCGGCTCAGGTCCGCATTGCCCGCGGCGATCTCAGCCGATGCCCCGGCAATGCTTGCGCTACTCTGGCGCACGCGGGAAACGATCTCGGTCAGGCGTTCGTTCATGTCGCGCAGGGCCGACAGCAAGCGGCCGGTCTCGTCCCGCGCCACCACGGCAATCCGGCTGCTCAGGTCGCCGCGCGCTACCGTTTGCGCCACGTCCACGGCCGTTTGCATGGGCCGGGTGATGGAGCGCGTGATCAGCAGCCCACCCGCCGCGGCAAGCACCACGGCGGCAATGGACATGACGATCAGCAGGTTGCGCTGCGCGGCGTAGTCCTCCTCCAGCTTGCGCACCGTGTCGACCTGGCGCGCATTGGTGAACTCGGTATAGGCGTCGGTCGCCTTGACCAGCGCCGCCAGCAAGGGGCGGCATTCTTCGTTCATCTTGAGGATGGCCTCGTCGCGCTTGGCGGCGAGCGCGAGGTCGACGATGGCGATGGCCACCGGACCATAGCGCGACTCCACGCGGTCGATCTCGCGCACCAGGTTGCGCGCGGTGTCACTGGCGTCGCTGTTGCCCGACACCATGGCCTTGAGCTTTGCCAGCTGCGCCTGCACGTCTTCATGCGCGCGCAGCGCTGCCGCCTTCTCCACGGCCAGCTCCTCCGGCTTGCTGACAAGAACCAGGTTGCGCGCCGCGACGGCGCGCCGGTCCACGGCGGTCCGCACCAGCGTGGCGACTTCGGCGCGCGCGTTGATGCCGTGCACGTAGCGGGAAAAGCCGTCCGTGGTCTGGCTCAGCGCGCGTAGCGACAAAGCGGAAATGGATAGCGCGATGATGGCTAGCAGGCTAAAGCTCAGCAAGAGCTTGCCCTTGATGGTCAGGCTGTTGAAGTTCACGTTTTAATCCTCTTGTCCCGTTGGGACGTTGGCGCTGCGGAATGGTCCGTGGGTCATGGCTTGAATCGCCAATGCGAACCGTTGCGCTGCAAACCCGTTCCTGCTTTTCGTATTTGTGATGATCTGGGCGATCGTCTTCGCGTCGCGCTCTCTCGTTATGGCCTAAGCAGCACAATTCAAAGTGAATTGAGAACCACACTGCAGAATGGCTAACGGCAAGAGTCGGAAGATAATCCCCCTCCCAGAGAGGGGATAGGTCTAGAGGAATTTAATTAAAGTAATGCAAGAAGCACTTTTAGTTGCACAAGCGTGCATCAAGAGGCCTCACGAGGGCATCTGCGGCGTCAATGGCTCTGGCGCTTATGTAAATGCCGTATTCAGCACCGGGGCGACACCAACGTCGCGCGAGGGGGTGTGCACAAGAGCGGAAACCATATCCAGGCAAGCCATGGCCTGGCCGATGATGTTGCGCTCCTGATCCAGGTCCCGCGCGGCCTGGACTGCCAGCCTGGCGCTCATGCACAACCGCAAGGCGCTGACCGGGACACCTGCCCTGTGGCCGCTGTCCACGGGCTGGCCAAGCTGGTAGGCCACGGCGGCGGCCGGGTTCGCCGGCGCCTGCACCCGGCGAAAGATGGCGGCCGTCTCGTCCCGGCTAAGCGCAACCCTGCCGCCCCCCGGTTGGCACCGGTACAGCAAGAAGGGGTGAATGGTCTGGATCTCATCCCAGCGGGACGGGGTGTTGAGCGCGGCGCGGTCGAGCGCCGGCACCGCCAGCGCGGTAAAGGCGGGATCGCGGCCCAACCTTTGCTGGATGGCACTGGCAAAGCGCCGCAGGATGCCTGCGGCTTGCTCGGCAGGCACCGCGAGGAACTCGCGCAACTCGTGGATCGCAGCCTGCCAGCGCAGCAGCAGGCCGAAGTTCGCATAGCTGCCAAGCGCTTGCGCGCTTGCCCAGCCTTGCGGCCATTCCTCGCGCGCGGAGTACAAGCGCAGCTCTGCCGGAACGCCGCGCTCGCGCAGCGTCTTGCCAATCGCCGCCGGCAGCAGCAAGGCGCCGGAAAACGGTGGCCCGGTCACAAACTTGGAGCCGGTCAGCGCCACCATGCAGCCGTTGCGCAGGTAGGCCTGGAGGGTGCCCGGCTCAATGCGGAACTGGCAGGCGTCGACCAGGACCTGCACCGCCCTAGGCCAGCGGCGGTGCAGCGCCGTCACGCACGCAATGCTCGGCGCAATGCATCCGGTCTTGGAGACGTCGATCAGCACCAGCAGCACCTGGCGAGCGTCGTGCACGGCCTGGCTGACGAGCGCATCGATTTGCGCATCGACCACGCTCGCGTCGCGCAAGCTGCCGTCCGCGTTGCGGATCGGCACATCGAGGATGTCGCTAGCGCATGCCTGGCTCAGGGACTCGCCCGGAACGGTGGTACGGCCCAGTGCGTTGTACGTGCTGAAGTGGCGCCCGGCGAGCGCCGCGGCCACGCCGCTGCCGCTCTCGGCCTCGCCGGCCAGGATCACCAGCGGCCGGCCCGGGACGCCCGCATCTCTGCCGGCCCCATCGCCCGCCACGTGCGCGGCAACGCGCGCCGCGAGCAGGTGCACATCGGTGCCGGATGCCGAGAACACAAGCCCTGCGCCCAGCGCATCGCCAATGCCGCACAGCGCCAGCAACTCGCCGCGCAGCCGGTCCAGCTCGCGGCGATACAGCTCGGCCGCGGGCTGGTGCGTCAGCCCCGCGGCAAGCCGGTTGCGCAGCGCGTCGACCACGGCAAACGCCGCGGGAGAAATCCCCGACGACGTGGAGGAGCCAAAGGGAACCAGCCCCGTTGAGGCGAGCGGCTGGCAGCCATACTTGTTCCGGCCGGTGGCCGGGTCCAGCGCGATGCGGTGGTCCCCGCCGCTGACCAGCAGGTCAGCCGTCGATGGCAGCGGCATCGGGAGCATCCGCCCTGTCGGCATGGCCTGCCTGGCTGGCGTTGATCAGCATGGTCCGGAACGCCGCGAAGATCTTGTGCATCTGCGGCTGCTTGTACGGGTAGAGGTCGACCGGATCGATATCGTGCACCACCATCGCCGTATCGGCCTCGAACACCAGCAACTCGCCGTGCGGCGTCTCGGCGCAGTCCAGGCCCACATAGTCAAGGCCTAGCCGCTCCTGGATCAGGGCGAGGGCATCCTTGTGGCGCAGCGCGAAGGTGTAGTCGAAGTCGCGCATGATGGCCGCTTCCTCATCCCGCTTGGCCGCGCTCTCGGCCATGCCGGCATTGAGATAGTGGATCATCCAGTGCTCGGAAATGCCCACGTGGCACACATACGCGCGCCCTTCGATCAGCACCAGCCGGTATTTACGGAACTGGCCATCCGCGTTCCGGTAGTCGATGAAGTAAGAGACATAGAAAGCAGGCTCATCCGTCTGCGCCAGGTAGCTGGCGAGTTCGGCCGCGTCGCCGATCTTCTCCAGGCCCTTGCCGGCATGCGAGCCAAGCGGCCTGACGATGATCGGGAAAGCGCCCTCGCCCAGCACCGACGAGATCGCTGCCTGCCCGCTGGCGATGCCGGCCAGTACCTGGCGGTCCATGCGCAGCGTCGGCGGCATGCACACGCCCGGCGTCGAGGCCAGCAACGATGCCGCCCGGTCCCGCGAGAGCTGTTGCAGGCGATCCGGTTGGTTGAGCACCGGGCGCGGCCAGATGGCGGCGAGCGCCCGCAGGTGCTCCAGCACGGGCTGGGTGCGGTCGGATTCGCCCACGGCGATGAACAGCACATCGTGCTCCGGCACGGCCTGCGGCAGCGGGTTCTCCGGCGTGACGTAGAGCGCGTCGAGCGCCACGTCGGAGTTGCCCAGCAAGCACTCCAGCGGCGTGTTGGCCATCAGGTCGCCCGACACCATGATGGCCAGCACGCGCAAGCGGGCTTCGCCATTGCGCAGGGTCGGCAAGTGATAGAGCTGGCGCGCCTGCAGCGCCTCGGCCTGGATGGTCATGGCCAGCGCGTGGTCGCCGATGAGCTGCAGGACCAGCGAGAGATCCATCAACGCATTGGCATCGTCCGGCTGCGACTGCAGGTGGTTGATCAGCTCGGCGCCGAGCGGGCGCAGGTCCTCGTTCTGATGGGCCGCCCGCAGCAGGTGGCGCAGGCCGATCAGGGTGTCAGGGGCCGGCGTCATGGTGGCGGGATCAAGGATTGCGTTCATTGTGGTAAGCCGCTGGCTTCGGGAACGGGTACGGGTGATGTGGCGCTCAGCGACCGGCCGAGCGCAAGGGTAGCGTTCAGCAGGACATCGATATCCTGCGACGCGCTGCGATGATTGAACAGGGCAACCCGGATCGCGAAGCGGCCGTCGAGCACGGTCGACGAAGGCGCGGCAAGGCCGGATTCCTGCAGGGCGACGACCAGATCGCGGTTGACCTGTTCCATGGCGCGGTTCGCATTGGCACCAGCATTGGCACCGGCGTCGGCACCGGTGCCGATGAAGCGAAAGCAAACGATGTTGAGCGATACCGGCGCCAGCAGCTCAAGCTCCGGCTCGGACTCGATGCGCCGCGCGAGTTCCTGCGCCAGGGTGCAGGTGTGGGCGATCATGCCGCCCAGCCGCTCGGTGCCGTAGACCTTGATCGTGAACCAGGTCTTCAACGCGCGGAAGCCGCGCGACAGGTCCGGCCCGAAATCGCAGGGCCAGGGGGAGCCGGCAGCCATGCCGCGCTCGCCGCGGCTGAGGTACGTGCCCTCGTGCGTGGCAAAGGTGCGCAGGTGCAATTGCCGGTCGCGGACCACAAAGAAGCCGGCGTCGTAGGGGACCTGCAGCCATTTGTGAAAATCGAAGGCGATCGAGTCCGCCTGCTCGATGCCGCGCAGGCGCGGCGCCAGTTGGGGACACAGCATGGCCAGGGCGCCAAAGGCACCATCGACATGAAAATGCAACTGCTCCCGGCGGGCAATGCGCGCGATCTCGGCAAGGTCGTCGATGGCGCCCGTATCCACCGTGCCGGCGGTGCCCACCACGAGAAACGGCTGGAAGCCGGCAGCGCGATCGACAGCAATGGCGGCGGCAAGGCATGCCATATCCATGCGCCCCATCTCGTCAACGCGAATCGAGCGCAGATTGTCCTTGCCGAGGCCGGCCAGGTCCATGCCTTGGGCGATGCAGCCATGCGCCCGGGTGGAGGTGTACGCCGTCAAGCGCCGCGCAGCCTGCGCCATGCCGGTTGACCGTACCCTGGACCCGAGCGCCCGGGTCCGGGCAACCAGCACGCCGGACAGGTTGGCCATGGAGGAGCCGGTCAGGAACAGCCCGCTGGCATCCTCGGGAAAGCCGAACAGCTCGATCACCCAGCGCAGCACCTGCCACTCCACCTCGACCGGGATGTGGTCGCGGCCACCCAGGTTGGCATTGAGCCCGGCCGCCAACATCTCCGCCAGCATCCCGACCGGCGTGCCGCCGCCATGCACCCAGCCCATGAAGCCGGGATGCGCATTGCCCACGGCAAACGGCAGGATGCTGTCCATGAAGGTCCCATGCACCTGGTCCAGCCCGCTGCCCTCGCGGGGCAGGGGCTCGCGAAAGCGAGCGCGCACCGCGTCGGGAATCGGCTGCCACACCGGCCGCGCGCGAATGCCCTGGAGATGGTCCAGCATATCGTCGAGCATGCTGTGCCCCTGCGCCCTCAGCGCGCTCCAGTCGACGGGATCGAGACTGGTAGGTACTGGCTGCCAGCTGCCCTTGGTGGTTGGTGTTGACATGGCTAATGGCGGTCCGGAAAACGCTGCGTCCCACTGGGAGGTGCTGTTCGCGACCTGGTTTCCGGGACATCGTGCCGGCGATCATAGCGCCGGCCCAGCCGGGCATTTGGTGGAGGATGGCGGGTTTACCGCCCTATTTCTCTGCGACCGAAAAACAACACTGCCGGCGCCGCCTTACCACAACCGAACCATTTGCGGGCGCAGCCACGCGGGACGATAATTGTGTCGTCAAGCATCTCAAGCCATGCTTGCGCCACTCGACCAGCCCCCTCCCTCTTGCCCATGCAGCCACACCAAGGCCTACCCTATCCCCAACGCTCCTGGGCCATCCTCACCGTGTTTTGCGGCCTGATCATGGCCGTGCTCGACGGCTCGATCGCCAATATCGCGCTGCCCTCGATCTCGCGCGAGCTGGCAGCGGACCCGTCCAGCACCATCTGGGTGGTCAACGCCTACCAGCTCACCGTCACGGTGTGCCTGCTGCCACTGTCCTCGCTGGGCGACATCCTTGGCTACAAGCGCGTGTACCGCGGCGGCCTGGCGATCTTCCTGGCGGGCTCGCTGTTGTGCGCGCTGTCGCCCAACCTGCCGGTGCTGGTGGCCGCGCGGGTGCTGCAGGGCATCGGTGGCGCCGGCATCATGAGCGTGAACACGGCGCTGGTGCGCTTTATCTATCCGCCCACCAAGCTGGGCCGGGGCATCGGGCTGAACGCGCTGGTGGTGGGCATTACCATTGCCGTGGGGCCCTCGGTGGGCGCGCTGATCCTGTCGGTGGCGAGCTGGCCGTGGCTGTTCGCCATCAACGTGCCGGTGGCGATCTTCGCGCTGGCGCTGGCCCGCACCGCGCTGCCGGTGACGCTGCCCCAGCCGCGCAGCTTCGACTATCGCAGCGCGCTGCTCTCGGCCTTGGTCTTTGCCTTGTTCATCCTGGGCGTGGACGGCGCGGGCCACGCGCAATGGCGCCCCGCCGCCGCGGCTGGCCTGGTGGTGGCGGCGTTGCTGGGATGGTGGCTGGTGCGCATGCAGCGCGACAAGCACGCGCCGCTGGTGCCGGTGGACCTGTTCGCCAGCCGCGCCTTCACGCTGGCGGTGGGCACCTCGTTCTGCTCCTTCATGGCGCAGATGCTGGCCTTCGTGGCACTGCCCTTCTACCTGGAATACCAGCTTGGCCGCTCCCTGCACGAGACCGGGCTGCTGATCACGCCGTGGCCGCTGATGGTGGCCATCATGGCGCCAATCTCGGGACGCCTGTCCGATCGCTATCCCGCCAGCATCCTGGCGGGCATCGGGCTGGCCTTGCTCGGGAGCGGGCTGATTGGCCTGGCGACGCTTGGGCCGGAAGCGTCCAGCTTTGCGGTGTGCTGGCGCATGGCGATGTGCGGGCTGGGGTTCGGGCTGTTCCAGTCGCCCAATAACCGCGCCATGATCGGGGCAACGCCACCGGTGCGCAGCGGTGGCGCCAGCGGCGCGCAGGCTACAACGCGGTTGCTTGGGCAAACCACCGGTACCGCCGTGGTGGCGCTGCTGTTCAGTGTTGATTCGAGCGCGGCGGCTCGGTTGGCGCTTTTTGTGGCTGCGGGGATAGCTATTGTGGGAGCTGTGGTTAGTTTTAGTCGGTTACGCAGTGGGAGTGGGCCTGCGGCCCGGGTGGGGGTGGCGGCTGAGGCGGATTTGTGATTTTTTTATTGGCGGTGGTTTTTGGACGCAAGGGCAGAACCGTTGGCTCTTGTCCAAGCTTGGGATTTGATTTTTCGGCGTTGGCTTTTGGACCCAAGGGCCATACGACATCCCCCTGCGGGGGCTGCCGGTCACTCTTCTTTGCGCGGCAAAGAAGACTAACGAGAAGAAAGCCGCCCT